>QIFF01000045.1 GCA_003230635.1 bacterium
TGGTGTTTTTGCCCTTGTAGGTATTGCCGGCCTGGTGCAGCTTGACATGTTCCAGATACCGGGGAATCACCTCGGCAACGGTGGGGGAAGGAAGGCTCGTTGTTTTGGGACTCGTTGTTTGCTGCCCGTTCCCGTTATTGGGGTAGCCGAAGACAATCGCTTTTTGCAAGGCGGCCAGGTTTAAATCAAGTCCCTGCTGTTCCTGAAAAAAGTTGGGCAGTATCTCCTTCAGGTCTGCCCGCTGAAAGTTTTGCGGCCCCTTACAGGCCAGGCAGATCAACTCAAACTCCAGGGTATGTTTTAAGAGGGAGATTTGCCACAGCTTGGCCAGGATAAACAAGGGGTCGTTTGAGAAAAGGTTGAGGATGTTTTCCATGCCGGGGGACTCGTCCGGGCCGAGTTGCTTGGCACAGTTGACCAGCACCTGGTTGATGGCCTCACCGGAGCGAATCAGCCAGTGGTTGCTGAGCAATTCCTCTTCTTTTCCGCTCAAGCCGGTCGGGTTCATTTTCTGTTCGGGGGGTAAAGGTTTTTGGCCCATTGTTCCCTTCTCTTCTCTACGTTAGGTTCACTTCCAATTCATCCTTAAAGTTCTTATTTTGTCAAGTCCTTTCAAGCGGTTACGGCTTGTTTTTCTTCAGTTTCTTCCGCTTTTCGAGAGAAAGTTCCGCATGCTGCCATGAGTGGGAAATTTCGCCGCTTTCTCGTTAGGAACGCGGGAAGATTTCTTGCGCGTTTCCGGAAGCATTTCCGGGATTATCACTTGTCCGATTAAAAACCGTAGCTGACCAGGGTTCACCGGCTTTTGGTTATATCATAGCAATTTTTTAAAAAGCCCGTAGCGGGAGATGGCGAGGTTTGTCGAGGTTTGTCATGCTTTTTTTTCGAGGGAGATTATTTTTAGCCCGCTTTAAGCGACGTAGTCTTCTTCCGATTTTCAACCTCACCTTATATTGACAAAAGGTTCTTCTCCGGTTAATATACAAGTGAAAGGAGATGTGTAAAATGTCGCAAACTATTACAGCCATATATGAAGATGGAGTATTCAAACCACTCCAAAAGGTAAATATCAAGCCTCATCAGAAAGCAGAGCTGGTTATTTTCCCAGAGGGGAAAATCCTTCCAGAGGATGTTACTAAGCTGATAAAAACTCAGAAGAAAGCCCTCCGAAAATTCTGTGGTATCGGCAGTAGCGGCCTTTCCGATATAGCGGAAAACCACGATAGCTACTTGTACTAAAAGGGATAGAAGTTGCCATGGATTTAATCTTTGTGGATACAAGCGCTTGGTACGCGTATTTCGACAACTCCGACACCGATCACCCCGCCGCCGCTGAATTCATGAACAACTTACCTTCACCTGTCATCACCAGCAATTACGTAATAGATGAGACTTTGACCCTCCTCAGGACGCGGATAGGATATTCTTTAGCGGTTACAATCGGCAAACAGTTCTTTGCCGGGCGGCTCGCCCAACTGGTAAGAGTAGCTGAAAAAGATGAGAAAGCAGCCTTTAAACTTTTTACCCGATATGCTGATAAAACTTTTAGCTTTACCGACTGCACCAGTTTTGTGGTCATGCAAAACTTGGGCATTAAGCAGGCATTTACCTTTGACAAGCATTTTCAACAAATAGGGTTCAATACATTGCCCTAATTTCCCCAATGGATACTATTGACTATGCTAAAAGTGAAGGGTTTGTATAACGCTAAGAGTATCCGGTTCCTGAGAAAGGTCGATCCTGGTGAAAAGGTCAAGAAATCTCTCCAGAGCCAACTGGAAACAATGAAGAATGGTTTTGACATGGGTGGAATATTGGCTAAATACCGGGAAGAGTTGCATGAGCGATAAGTGTTTTATCGACGCCGTATGCTGCCTATGATGCCGGTGGGAAAAGCAAGAAAATTTTTGCCCGATCAGTTCCGACTGAAACCCGGGAGGTATCGGTGACCAGAGCAATCTTAAGTGAAAAGGTCAGGAAAGAACACGGTAGTTTATCCAAACAAGAAGCCAAAAGAGTGGTGGCAACAATTTTTGAGATTATACGTGACAGATTACAAAACGGAGAAAGTGTTCAAATTAAGGGCTTTGGCAAATTTCGGGTGCGCCAGAAGGGAGCACGGGTGGGACAGAACCTGCAAACTGGCGGCACTGTGGTAATCAATGCCCGTAAAGTAGTGGCCTTCAAGACCAGCCGTGACTTGAAAAAACATGTCCGGTAGAGAGCGTTGTCCCGGCAGCAAATCCATCAAGGCTTGACTTCTCTAAATTATAGTCCTATAATTTAGTTGTAATTTCCAACTTTCTAACTTTATAGACTGTCAAAGAGGTGATACTATGCCATTAGTGAAGGTAAAGGAGAAGTTTCAGGTTACTATTCCTATCCAGATTCGGAAACTTATCCATCTGGAAGTAGGTGATATTCTAGAGATGGTGACTCGTGACAACACCATTGTCTTTAAACCTAAAACCATTGTAGACAGGGAGAGTGTGGACGCAGCTGTTAAAGAGGGTCTTAAGGACTGTCAAGAAGGACGGCTCTACGGCCCTTTTAAAAGTGTTGAAGAATTTAAGGTGGGAGTAGAGAAATTTAAAAAATCGAGAAAAGTATGAAGACCCACTTTACCGAGAGAGCGATGAATGATTTTGTCGCCCTCCCCCAGAAACTCCAAACCTCCACTAAAAAACAACTAAACTTTCTTCTTAAAGACCTCCGCTACCCATCCCTGCGAGCCAAAAAATATGATGAGGCCCAAAATATCTGGCAAGCCAGGATTACCCGTGATTACCGGTTCTATTTCAAAATAGAAGGGGATACCTACATCATTTTAACTATCAAAAAACACCCTAAATGATGCGGTACTGTTAGTGGGTGTAAAAATCGCCTTCCTCCGGAATTCAAATGTCAGAACATTTGCCGGGTGAAATTAATGTCCGCTAAAAAGAAAAAACCGCCGCCTCGCGGGAAAGGCCTGAACCGTCAGAGCAGGCTCGCTTCCGCCAAGCGTTGGCTGCTTAAGTTCGAGGGGAAAAATATTGTAAAGGGATACAGAAAACACTACGGAGCGGACTGGCTTTGTGCCGTTAAAGAATTGGAAATGTTAGGGTTTGAACTCAACCCGGACTATGTGAACAAACTAAAATGTAGTATGGAGAACCAGCGGTTAGAAAAACAAGCTCTCAAACAACGTAGAAAAAGAGAACAGTTGCAAGAACTTTATAAAGATTCAGACCCCACCTTTGCCTTCATCGCGGGTTACACTTCGTGGGGATTTCCATATGGCGTCACCTGGGAGGAAATCGGTGAGGAGCCGCCTGATTTTGATGGGGGTCAAGTTTGGCACCCTTTAAGACCGTGAATCACTCAAGAGGTCAATCCCCTCCCCCCTTAGCCAATCAACAGCCCATTCCTTTATCAACTCATGCTGGAAGCTGAACCAGCATTCCCGCTCGTCGGGGTATTCACAGAGCACGTCCTTGAAGCGCCGGAAAGCGCCACGGCCATTAATGGCCACCCAAAGCAGATATTGTAAGTGCTCGTCCTCCACGGTGGGGATAAATCTTTCCATAAAGCGGTAAACCTCATGGGATTCGATGGGGTCTATTCTGATATAGCGCTCATCACTCCAATAGGGATCGGCCTCCTCCGCGTCAAGCTCATTACCGTCTTCGTCCAGGCCCCAAAATTCCACTACCTCCCCGCTTTCCGTGTCTAAATAGTAGCTTAAATCTTCACAATTGGTTTCCAGCGCGTCAATCAAACTGTCTATATTTACTTTAAGTTCACGCATATCAGCACCCCTTTGCCGATTACTTTTCCATCAGCTTATGGAGAACCGTTTCTATATGAGACTTCTTTTTGCAGAATGTAGGTCTTTGTAATATTCCAGCGAGACAAATTTTTCTTGCGGCAGTTTTTTACCTTCTTCCAAGGTGTTGATCACTGTCCTGTTAACAATTGCCGGCGCATACTCAGGATCTATTTCCAGGGCCGTATCAAGCGCCGTCAGGGCGTCTGCCTTCCGGCCTAATTGGGCCAGGCAAAGCCCGATATTTCCATAACTTTGCGGATGCCTGTCGTTTATCGCCAAGCATTCCCGAAATCCGGCCATTGCTTTTTCCCATTTCCCATCTTCCATGTCTGAATATGCTCTTTCAAATTTTTCCTGAGCTTCAAAATATTTTTCCAGGCTAATTTTATTTGCTTTCAAAACCAGCTCTTCTATGTTCCTGATAAGATTTTTAGCTTGTTGGACGAGCTCATCCTGAGCGTCGCCCACTTCAACGACCTCTTGGAAAGACTTTATGGCGTTTTTAAGGTCAAGTTTACTTTTATAAGCCATTGCCTTGTTGAAATGCGCCTCTACGAAGTAAGGAAATATATCGGTGGCTTTGCTAAAAAACTTTATGGCTTCATCAAATTGTTCCTCAAAGGCATAAACCACGCCCAGCCCATAATTAACCATGTGGTTTTCGGGGTGTTGTCTTATCAGTTCTTCAAGAATCACGCGACCTTTTCCAATCCTCCCCTTTTCCACAAATATCAAAGCGTTGTCAACAGCATCTTCAACTTCTTCATTAATTTCTATAATGAAGGGTTTTTGCTTAAGTTTTTTTGATTTTGACGATTGGTAGTAGGTTACGGCCTGGAAGTATCGGCACCCTTCACACTCGGAATGGCGTAAATTGGCACAACACAATGAACAGATAAATTTCCCCTTTATCCTGCATTCTCTTCGGGCCTTGTTTTTAGTGCAGAGTTCGCATCTGCGCTTTTTCATTTTTTATATCCAGTGTCTTGTTGTGATTTTTCAATCTGTTTCACTTCTTTAACCGCCTCCAGAAAATGTTCTTCCACCGGAGAGGGATCATTTAAATGTGCCTGTCTGTATTTCTCGTATTCGGCATGAGCCTTTTCCAACGCTTGCTGGTGGCTGATCGTTCCCGCATGGGTTAATATTTCACGGTCACTGATTTTCAAGAATTCGTCCAGTTTGGCAATCCAGTTACGCATATACATCGGTTTACGGTTAAGCGCCTGAAGCTCGGCAAATTCCAGATAGATTGTAACAATCCGGTTCAAGGTATCTATCTCTGCCTGGTTCAGGTAATTCTTGGCAATGCCTGCGTCGCTTTTCCTGGGTTTATCGCTCTGCCAGCAAGTCAGTCCCATGTTGGAATCAGCGGCGTCGGCACGGGAGTAAATGATTTCCGCCACCGTATGCCCGTGAGCCGCCCAGTGCACTTTATTCTGTACCACCGCAAAGAACTCGCGGGAAACATCGCTGTTCGGGTCATAATCAATGCTGGTGGCGTATATATCCAGCACCTTGCGCCAGAACACCTTTTCCGAGGAACGGATATCCCGGATACGGGCCAGCAATTCGTCGAAATAGTTGCCGCCCCCCGTTTGCTTGAGCCGTTCATCGTCCAGGGTGAAACCTTTAATAATGTATTCCCGCAGCCGTTGCGTAGCCCAGATACGAAACTGGGTACCCCGCTGGGATTTTACCCGGTAGCCGACCGAAATAATGACATTGAGGTTGTAAAAATCAACTGGCCGTGAAACCTGCCGCTTGCCTTCAGTTTGAACTATCCGGAATTTCCGGATAGTTGGCTCAGGCTGCAATTCGCCTTCTTCATAAATGTTTTTTATGTGCTCGTTTATAGTACGCACATCCTTTTGAAACAACTCCGCCATCAGCTTTTGACTGAGCCAGACCGTTTCATTCTCCAGCCGCACTTCAATACGAGTCTTGCCGTCCCCGGTTTGATACAGCAAGAACTTGCTATTTGGCGTTAACTGATTGTTAGATTCGTTCTTGTTTTTATCCATTTACGATTTTTCCTTACCCCGTTCTAAATACGATGTGTGCGGTTTTATCCCGACCCTGGTTACGTGAATCGATATTTTCTCTTAGTTTCGGCAAATCTAAGGGGGAACAAGCAGCCTGAGAAATTATATAAAAAAGCGAAGAAGTTATCAACTAAAGAATTGGCTACCAATGTTCTGTTTTAGGGAAAAACTACCGTTGGTAGAAGTTGCCCTGTAAAACAGGGAGAGGTGTTGTGGTCAAGGAGCTTATCCGTGAGTAGCCAAGTAAGTAGGGGGAGAGAATAATTTGGTATGTTTTTTGACGTTGTTGATGGCATTTAAGAAATGGCTGGCACAGACTCGTACTGTGTCAGCAGGGATATTTTGGGCGATAGCTTCTTTGACAGCCAGCAGGCCAGCTTCGTTGGTTAGATGTTCAATCTCGGCGCCGGAGAAGCCGTTAGTGAGCGCTGCCAGTTTGGTTGCTTGGACATCCCCGGCAACGGGCATTCTGGCTAAGAGCTTTCTAAACAGTGCCACACGGCCTTTCTTGTTCGGCACTCCCATAAAGACCCGGCGGTCTATGCGTCCCGGGCGCAGAATGGCGGGATCAAGGTAATCGGGAAGGTTGGTGGTAGCAATGATCAGGATACGTCCCCGTTCGGACAATCCGTCCATGAGCACCAGCAGTTGGGAGACGATTTCCCGCAGATAGGAAGCGTTTGGCTGGCTGCGTGCCCCGGCGACGGCATCGACCTCGTCCATAATAATGACAGATGGGGCGAGTCCAGCAGCCCGTTGGAAGGTCTCTCGTAACATACGCTCAGAGTCACCCAGCCATTTTGAGAGAAGCTCAGGGCCACTGATGGTTTCGATGTGTGCCCCTGATTCTCCGGCAACGGCACGGGCCAGCATGGTCTTGCCGTTGCCCGGCGGTCCCCAGAGCAGAATCCCCCGGCCCGGCTTCACCCCCACCTGCTGAAATAGTTCTGGGTGTAAAAGCGGCAGTTCGGCATAATCACGTACTAATTCCACCGCTTCATCCTGGCCGCAAACATCAGCGTAACGGGTGGGGGGAATATTGCGGGAACCTGCTTGAGATGTTGACGGAGTGATGAAACCAAACGCCCCTTGCGTATTTTGAATACCTGCTACGGGAAGCACAGAGGGCCAGGTCTTTTGTGCCTGCTCGGAGTGTGCCTCCAAGGTTATCCCAAACGGCAAGCGGCGAATGTTTTTGGGAAAGACCCAGGCTGGTTTATTGTTCTCGATAAAATAGCCCATCGTCCAACGGTTGCTTTGGGCGGGGTCGAGTTTTTCAGGCAGGCCCTTGATACGTTCCATCACCCGCTGGTGGTCAAAGAAGGGGCATATTACTAACGGTTCATTGAACGGCGTATCAAGTTGATTTAGCAAATTATCTTTATCCAGGCTGACAACTTTACCGTCAAATTTACCCGCCGCATACCAGGCCGGTTCCTCCTGGGCGATTCCGGGAAAACCGGGTGCGGGCTTGAAGCGGATCTGCTTGCAACACAGGGCAAGCGCTGTACGGCAGCCATCCGCATTTCTCTTTTGCATCCTCCAGCAGGCGGCGATGTCATTAATGCTGTTTATTACGTCCTGAAAATCGTGATAACCAAGCGGATCGTTATTGACCAGAAACTCCGCTCCCTTCCAGCGCCCGATAAGGCGGTATAAATTCTCAATGCGGCGAATATTTTCCACCAGGGTGTTTTGCTCAAATGTCAGCATGTAGTGCCGGGGCCGGCCTTTGTCATCACTTTCCATGGAGAGACCACCGGCATGAGACATGGCTCTGATTCTGCGCACCGCCACCTGAAAGTTTACCGAGGGGGTGCGGGCAAAGGATATTTCCATATCCAGCCGGAAGTTTTTGCCGGTGCTGCAAGATGTGGGTAAAGACAAGGGTGATAGTCGCTGTTCTGTATCCGACAGTCCTTGCCGGCTCCAGCCGCGGGTGATTTTCTCTTCCTGCCAGTTTTCAATCAGAGCGCTGATCTTATCCATGCCGGAAGCTACCCGGACTTGGGTTTTGAGCGGCTCAGACCTGCCCGGGGTAAAATCGGTAAAGAAGACAACATAGGGCGGATAGAGCGGGTCAACATTTTCCTTGTTGGTTTTCCAGGCCACAACCTTGCGCACGCACAGCCCGGCAGCAATGTCTTTGTAAAAGACTTCACGCTTTATAACAGTTGAGCGGGGAAGCTGAATATTCTGAATCGTGCCCGCATCTGCTATGGGAACTAAATCGGTAACCTGGCACATACCTGTAGTGTCAGGCCCTACGGTTTTATCCTCCCGAATTCGCCTAAAGACCGCGTTAATTAAACTTACCGCCGGCATGGGTCTGAGGGGCTGCCAGGCATTTTCTGGATGATATTCCAAAGCCATACGGCGCACCGGTTCGCCGCTGGAACGGACGGCCAGCAAGTCATTGCACTTGGTCTCTACCACAACTTGCGGTTTTAAAAACTGAAACAAGGCCCCCGAGCGGGCCGCTGCCAGATACGAGGACTGCGCCGCCAGGGGTTGCAGCCTGCGCCACAGATCGTATCGCTCCGCCTCGCTGAAGCCGGTGTTCACTCGTCCCAGGAGTTGGAAATTTCCATCAGGCCGCTGGAGAGCTAATAACAATTCAGCTATGCCGCCGTTAGTACGACAGGTCATGCCTACTATCACTGCGTCGATGCTTACTTCCAGCTTTATTTTCAGAATCTGGCAATCCGTAGAGCGGACTACTACCCCCTCATGCCCCTGGCGGGTGACTAACTGTTCATACGCCCTCAACACCCCGCCTGCATTGAGTGTCTTTTCAAAGGGCACGCTGTGGCAGAGTCTGCCCCCAGCCAGAAGCTTCATGAGCCGCTGTGCCCGCTCGGCAAAGGGGCGGCGCTGATAATTACTCCCATTCTCCAGCAAATCAAAAGCGGCAAAGTGCAGCCGGGCAATTTCTGCCTTAGCCCCGCCGCCGAGGGCGGCATGCAGGTCATGCACGCGGGGTCGGGTTGGCTGCCCGTTGGCGTATAATTCGCCAGCCAAAAGCAGATGCCGCTTGCGGAAAATGCCGGCAGCCTCCTCAGTAACCGGGACATCGCTGATGATTTTTCCTGAAGGCGACAGCAGCCATGCTCCCCCATCCCCGGCTGATAAAAACCAGGTCTCGCCATCTATCTTGGGGGAAACAATGTGCTCTCCCGGTGGTATGACTTTGAGAATATCCTGAGGCGCAACAGTGCGGTATCTTCCCGCCACCTGACTTTTATAGATTGCAATGCGTTCGGCCAGTTTCTTGTCAGGGATCGACCCCGGCGGGGATATGCGGCCTGTGCCCAACTGTTTCCAATGTATTTTCTCTTGTGCAATCATCCCGGTTGTACCAATTCCAAATGAGATAGATGCAGTATCAAAAGATATTTTTTACCCCTGATACGGCCTTCCAGGAACCCTCGATAAGGCAAACCGTTACGTTCCAGCAGGAGGGGATATTTTCCCTGCAGTCCAGCCCCTAACAGTACCAGGGAGTCGGAGCGGTCAAGCTCTTTTGCCATGCCAAAGAGAAAATCGAAGGTCAGTCCGTCAATGTGGCGGATTTGGTAATTACGGGTAAAGACAAAACGCCGGATTGCCTGCGAGCGCTTGAACATCTTTCCCGTCCAGACCAGGGGTTTCTCTGTGTCAACATTAGAGGGCGTATTCAGTGGCTGCCTGCGTTCGATTTCTTCACCGTTGGTATCCAGTACCACTTCTATTTCAGAGGCGGCATAAAGCACCTGTCCCTGTGAATCCAGCAGCACCCGGTCGGTGGGGCCGGTCTTCCTCCCCGCCGCTTCCAGGTCAATCTCCGGATCGGCCTCCAGCAAGACTTGAGCCAGTTCCCGGTCGCTGTTACAGCGGGTGCGCAGATAGTCGTAAGTTTGTGGTAGGGGCGTTTTGATAATCTTAGCCGCCGTTACAGGTCTTCCGTCATCAGTTTTAAACTGTATGGACGGTGCCGCCTCTTTTGGCTCCATGCGCACCCGTGCACTGCGACCCTTGTTATCGCTCAATCTAATCCATCGTGACATAACCCCGTACCCTCTATATCATTCCAAAATCTATATCGTCACCAACATCATAGCCATCTTCACCAATGTCCGGTGGCGAAAGATCAGCCTCCGCCAGCCCGATGAACCCAAATCCCGTCCGCTCCCCAATTAGCAAATAGCCCGCCTCGTTCCCAAGCAAAAAAACCCGGCGGCCATTATGTTCCGGCAGGCGATAAATTGCTCCCTGAGACAACGATTCTTCCAATTCGGCGCAGATAAAAACCGGCTCCAGGGCATAGGCGCGGGTAATGCTGCATTCCAGCACATCGGCAGCCTCCACTGCCTGAACAACCTCCAGCGTCCTATTGATGTTTGATTCTCCCGGCTTTGCCGTTTCCCCCTCTGGGCTGATAAGCTGACTGCGCTCCACCACATCACCCTGCTTATCCAGGTAAAGCATCGCCGAGCCGCCATTGGGGAGAATATGCCTTCCGTCCCGGGTCAGGGCCGCCCGTGAACACTCATGTCCTTGTCCATCAACAGGTATCCGCCGTTTTGAGCCGTAAAGTTTTGAGCGGACAATTTTGCTGACCGTAAAGCTCGATCCCTTGCCCTCATAGGAAATCTCAAGTATCCGCCGCATTGGGGGCGACCTCCTGGTTGACTTACCTCAGCTACCGACTTCAAATCCCTTAAAAATTCCCTCGGCATATTGCCCGGGATTTTTTTCAATCCAGGCGGCAGCCTCGGGAAACCCCAACTTCCCGGCCAATTTGATAACCATTGGCCGATGCAACATGTTAGTGAGTCCCGATTTGCGCACCGCGTCAATGCCCAGGAAAACGTTTTCAGGTATTGGAATCATAGTAAGTCTTCTTCTTTAAGAGGGGGAATTTTCATTGGTTTTCGTTTTCGGAAACATTTTTACAAGCCAATTGCCCCGCCAACTCCTTGATCATACAAGCAGGACATAGCTGCTTTTTCGCCATTAGCAGCTCTCTACCCAGCTCACTGATATCAACACCGATCTGCACAAGCACCTCCTCATCTTCCCCCGTCTCCGCCAATAGATCTCTCGCCATGGCGGACAGGCAGACCCCTTCTTTGATAATTCGTATAGCGAGGGTGTTTAAGAAATCCCCTAATTCGGTAACATCATTCATGATATATGAGTCCTTTTCAGAATAGAAATTTAGTCCGACAGGCTTCCATTATTGTGTAGAAATCCTAAAAAGCGGTTAAATTTTGTCCGCCAACAGCAACATAACCGGCATCAACCAAATTCCCAGCATAAAAGCGAGGAATTGGGCGGCCCTTAACATTCTTGGTGACATAGCAACATCACTTCCTCTCCCATACATTTTTCTCGCCTTTCAGAGGATAATTCATTCAAAATCAAGCAATTATCCTCTGTCACTCCAAAGATACCTTCACTTGGCAAAAACATCAAGTGGAAAGTGATAGTTTAACTATTTAATTTCAAGTGGTTAGGTGTATAAATAGTTTATACTGGGGAGAGGCCTTTTCTCTCCCGGTAAAACTCGATTTTGAAATTCAACCCCTACCTTAGTTTTAAGAGAAAGAAGTTTTTTGCCCAAGTGCCTCTTTTTTATTTGACAAACATGACAATTTTCGCTAACATTACGACAGAAGTCATAATACAAAGGAGATTTGAAATGGAACTTGCAACTGTTGAAAAAATTTTGGGGGGACGTAAGACCCTCAGCAAACACCTGGAAAACGATATGGACCTAATCGAGCTATGCAAGAGCGGGGTGTCTAAAAAAGCTCTTTTAAGTCTTGCCAGCTATTTAAATATTTCGGTGCATCAGCTCAGTAGCCGGCTTCCTGTAACTGAACGCACGATACAAAGGTATTCATCCGCTACCTGCTTTAAAAAAAGCGTTTCCGAACAAATATTGTACATTGCTAAAGTTGCGGCTAAGGGGGTTGAAGTCTTTGGAGATAAGGAAAAGTTCCTCTTTTGGCTCAAACTCCCCAACAAAGTACTGGATAATAAAGCGCCGTTTAACTTGTTAGATACAAAACTGGGAGCAGATATGGTATTAGAAGAACTTGGTCGCATGGAATATGGAATCTTCGCTTAATGGAAGTCTATCGCATTGCTAAAGAAAATAACATTTATGACCTGTCAGGCGCTGGAGCCAGGAGGTTCGGCGGAAGGTGGAATCTTGAGGGAACAAGTGTTATCTACACTTCGGAAAGCAGAGCGTTGGCCAGTCTGGAATACCTTGTACATGTACCGATTACACTGACCCCGAGCGGACTTAAGATAGCGGTTGTTCATGTGCCTGATGAAATAAAGCCAAAAGAAGTCTCTATTTCTGAATTGCCATATAACTGGAGAGATTATCCTGCGCCTCACGGGTTGGCTAAACTGGGCAGCAATTGGGTAAAATCTAAAAAAACACTTTTGCTTCGGGTGCCTTCGGCTCTTGTCTTAAATGAGTATAATATCCTCATCAATCCTGCACATGAAAATTTTAAACTTATTGAAGTCAGGTCTGCCGAAGACTTTAAGTATGATAACCGTTTGCTGGAATAATATTGCGAGCAAATATTACTTGTCGTTAAAAAAACAAGCCACGGGGGCAAGCGAATTAGCCGGCTTTTCTGGAATAAAGCCCGTACAATCGGCTGGCGGATCCACCAGCCGGCGTAGCTGGAGAAGCGAGCGCCCATATTAGGATTGAATTTCTCGATTGCTCTGATTAGCCCCAGATTGCCCTCCTGAATCAAATCAGCCAGCGGCAAACCACACCACTGGTATTTTTGGGCAATACTTATTACCAGAGCCAGTGTGACGGATAGCTTGATGTAATCGGCAAAGAGTTAGAAGAGGAGAGTATCTGTTAAAAGTTAGACCGTTACACCATGTGTGTAAGGGGAAAAGAGGAGAATGGAGATTGTCTTTTCAGTTGGTGCAGTATATAGACGATGACGGGGCAGAGCAATACGGATATCGTTTTGTTTGGATTAACCCGGATGAGAGGCAGGCCCGCAGACAAGCGATAATCCCGTCCATAGAATGGATAAACGAACTCGTTAACGAGGCTAAGAACCGAGGCTGGGGTGATAGAGAAGGCTGCCAAATTTCCTTTTAACCTGAAGTCAGACATCTTTTCTCCAGCCATTTTTGGAGCTTATCCTCAGGTATCCTTACTGTTCCGTAAATCTTATGGTAAGGCATGCCATAGGTCATGTAGCGCTCTACAGTTCTCGGCGACACCCGCAGAATCCCGGCTACTTCCATTTTGGTATAGAATTTGGTCATACCGATAGTGTTATTCATTTTTTCTTTGCCGATTCTTCAATTTGTTGCGGGGTTTTAATCGTGTCTGGTATTGTTGATAAAGAAAAACAACGACATAGCGGGTGCAAAGGCAATGCGGGGAGTTTGTCCAAAGGATACACCTTCCCATCCAAGGGGGCGCATTCCGGACAGGTGCGTTCGTCTTCCGCCGTCTGCCAGACAGCCTTTTCCACACCAACGGTATGGTAGAATTTAATCTGCCCCTGATTGTGCGCCCGGATGGTTTCAGTTCGGGCGATCAAGGTCATTCTGGTCTGGGCGGTTTTAAAGACGGTCTTACCCGCCCGACGGAAGGCTTCCTTGTCTTTAACCACGCTTCCCAAATCCTTGACAATATCCGGAGCGCCCTTGCCGGAGGCGATCCCCATTTGGATTTTCTGATTAATCCCGTCCGCCAGCTCCCTGCTGACATCCCCGGCCAGTTGGATATTAAAATTAGTCATAAAATCGAGCGCATGGGTATCCACAAGTTGAAAGACGTTGTTAGTCATTCTTTTGATGCCTTTATTGCTCAAATCCTTGTAAAATGGCAGCTTGCCTTTGACCAGGGCTTCGATGCTGTCGTACATGCCTTGTTTGTAGGTCGTCTTTATTGCTTTGGTTATTATCAGGGAGTGATTCTTTTCCAACCCCCCTATAATCTCGCTAACCTGTTTTTGAAGCTGCTTGAGCGCCTTTTGATTTATCTTCTTGCCCCCGGTCAACGAACCCAGATTGTCGTAGCGCAAGAGATTTAGTTTGACCTCTCTCTCGGCGGCCTCCAGCACATCAAGCAGGTTGTCGATCTGGGTTTGAGCGTACTTATCACGCGCCTTAATCGCTTGTTCGGTGGCTTTTTTGATTAGTTCCGACTGTGTTTTACTTTTTGCCATTTTGATCCCCTTCATTTTCAGCCGGTGAAGCGGATAATCGCGTAGCGTAAATTTTATTGACATCCTCAATTTCCGCCCGAGCGATATTAGCGCGCTCCTTTTCCTTATCCAGCCCCAGCATCTCCTGAGCCGTCTCCACCGATATAATCCCGGCATTAACCATATCCACAATGGTCTTGGCGTCCGGGATATCCAGCGGCTTTTTGCGCTCATCCTCCCGCTTGGCGGTTTCCACTTCCGGCGATAAATCCATTTTCATTTGCAGGGAGTTTTTGGAAATAAGACCCCGGTCATATAATTCCAGCAGCAGCTTTTTGACATCCAGTTCATTGTTCATATCCAGTTCCGGGAAGATAAAATGGATGCTCTTTTCCTGGTAGCCGTGGATCTCCTGCCAGTCGTTAAAAATCCAGCGCAGGATGGCCTTGGCGTACTGCCTGATTTCTCTGACCATTATCAGCATCTTGCGGAAAGCGATGCCGGCGGTGGCAAAGTTCGGCCCCTCGGCATTGACTATGGCCCGGCTCATCCCCAGGGCCACGGCGATGTCTTCCTTTACGGACTGGAGGTCTTTTTGCACACTGAGTACTTCACCCTCAGCGCCGTGAGTGGAAACGTCCACGTAAAAGGGCACTACCACCCCGGAGCGTAAGTCCATTTTATTGAAAACGCCCCGGACGCTTTCAATCATTTTCTGATCCGGCACCACCAGTTTATGCCCGAACTGGCCGCCCACTTTAACCAGGCGCAGGGGGGTCGTCCAGCGCTTGGCGATGGCCTGCTGTGCTTTGCGGTAATCCCGTAATAACTCGATACTTTGGAACGCCGGCAGAATCATGGAGTTCCCCTGGGATGCGAAGGCCGGAGCGCGCAGTTTCAGGTGCAGCAACTGCTCGATCGGTAGTGTTATGCCGTTACCGACCCTTAAACCGTCATCGGGATATTGCTTGGCTTCCACCAGTTCACCCTGGATATATTTTGCCTTGATGGACAGTGGATTCAGGCACAGCGCCTGCTCAATGTCGTCGCCGGCTTTGTTGTATCGCTTGTATATAAAGCCTGAGCCTTTTACCATGATCTGGATTAGGGCGTCCGATATTAATTTATGCAGCTTCAAGCGTTCGGCCAGTTCAATCGCTTCCCACTTCACGTCCTCATCATCGCAGGTGATTTTCAGTTCGTCACTTAGGGAAAGTGTCTTCCAGGAATCAATGATATTGGCTACAATCGGCTCTTCCGTATAATATTCCCATGCCTTCTTCGCCCGCTCCTCCCAGGTGGCCGGGATGGCTTCCTTGACGTTAAGCTTGCTGAAAGCGCCCGAATCCAGGGCGGCGACAGTTCCCAACTGCCTGGGGGATATAGCTGTCATCTGAAGGTCGTTTGCCTTTTTGTTTTTGACTTTGTTTTTCATGTCTCTACCTCAAAAAAGGGTTAAAGTTAAATTCCCTATGATAACAATCTCTTTAAAATCAACAAATTACTTGATGTTTCCGCATTTGTACGGTAACATTGGAAGTGACAATGAACATTTATTAACAACCACTTACAGGAGAAAGCACCATGCAAAAAGGCGATAAGGTCATAATTACCTTTAATCCCCACCACAAGGGCGTCGAGCAAGTCCTTGGAACCGTGAAAGGCTATAGAGCCGGTGCCGGTGTAGGCGGCTGCGACCTGGTGGATGTAGAGTATGACAATTTTACCGATGGAAAACGCTATACCATGCCCTTCGGCCGCCACAATTTACTGGAGTCCGGCATCGCCGCCGACTTCCTTAAAATGGCCGAACGCTACGAAGTACTCGCGGCCCACTGTAAATCTATGGCTTCCAAATTATCGGCTAAGGAGTAAGCCCTTATGAGCAGTCTGCATATCCGCAATTTCAATCCCCAACTGCACGCGGCTCTTAAGCTGGTGTGCCTGAAAGATAAAAAACCGTTGGAGCGCTTAATCCCGCAAATCATCCGGGACTGGCTACTTCAGCACCACGACGCCTTCCCGGAAATTCCCCGGGAGTGGGTCACGGACCCGAGGCTTAACCCTGAGCGGGACAATTCCCCCCAAGGAGGTGATTCTTGTGCCTGACATCAGATTTCCCGTTTCAAGAGGGCGAATTGGAACGAAGCCCCTTTTTAAACAACCAAAAGTGATTGAAGGCCGTTACCATTGTCCAGAATGCGGCGCCAGGCTGGAATACAATCATGTAACCCAGTCCTATCAGTGCCTGGCTCCCCGGGACCCGCAGTTCAGGCCCTATGGGTCAACCCCTTTTAATCAGCCCGTCTGCGGTTACGATATTCCCCTGAGCAGGGTGTATCCCCGTATCAATTAGGGCACAACAACCATCAACCGGGGCTTTGCCCCAGGGAGGACGCCATGTCTAATCAAGAAACAACTAACCCCGAGGCCAAAACCCTCAAGGAAGTGGCCGAGGATTACATCGACTCGCTAGTTTTCACCGAAACGAAGGCCAGCACCATCAAGGTATATCTGCGGGCCATCCAACTGGCGGTGGATTACTTTGGCGCCCAGCGCCCGGTAGATTCCATCACCTTGCCCTTAGTTGGCAAATTTTTTGCTAGCCATAAACTTCACAAGCTTGAAAATGGAAGACCCCGCGCTGAAATCACGGTCAAACAAATTAGAAGGGTTTTCAGGCAATGCATGGAATTCGCCCTGGAAAAGGGGTTTATTGCCACGTTACCGGTCCCCAAAGGGGAGTTGGCACACGCCCGGGCTAAAACATCTTGCCAGCAGACTCCTGGACCTGTTGCGGAACCCACTCAAAGCTAATCTCCTCTCACCCGGAGGCGGCGGCAAATAAACTTGTTGCCGCCTCTGCCGTTTCCTATCGCTCATATAAACACCGGGTCGGTGAGTACCGGTATTACAAATTCAATATTACTTCCCCCCAGCGGGTCTTCTTCAAAGCGGTTGCGCACCAGCAAGGCGCAGCGCACCGCGTCAATGATGTGGTCGTTTCCTTTTGAATATTGCACCCGCCCGTTGTTCAGCGTGTACGTTTGCGTGGTGAACTGGGATTCTATTTCCAGGTCTGATAGCGGCAAGACCATTTCTCGTTTTTGCAAGGATTTATTTATCAGGTTGGTCATAAATTCTTTGGTTTGCTTTTTTACCTCCCTCCCGCTTTCTTCCTGATAGACCAGGGTGCTGCTGCCGAAATCAAAGCCGCGCAATCTGCTCTTTAGGCCAAGGGGCCGGTATTTATCCAGGCCGGTCAGTTCATGTACGATGGATACCCCGTTGCCGCCGTTGTCGATTCCCAGTCCCACCGGGTCGTAATAGCGGTCGATCAGGGCCAGGCAGGCGGCGATGTTGGGATAGGCTACATGCTCCAAATGAATTCTTAAAACCAGGCGCAGCTTGGTGCGCCCGTGTTCTTCCGTTTCTTTGAAAAGCACGATTTCGGTGGGGTCGTTGGTATAGCCGGTGTCCGCCCCCAGCCAGAAGGTCCCGTCCCGGCGAACCAGGTTCAGCAACATATCCAGCCGCTCTTCCACCTCGTCCTCGCTTTCGCAGTCCTTCAGTTCATCCCCGGTAACGCATATTTGCCGGTACTCAGGCACATCGTGCTGGCAGAGGATAAAATACTCCAGGTTAAAGGCCCCGTAACTGGGACGCCCGTGCTCCCCGGCCACCTCATGCTGCCAGCCGGCGCTGTCCGTCCCGCCGTAGAATTCCTTCAACTGGTTTGCCCATTCATCCGTCCAGCCGGGATTAAGCCAGGAGGGCCAGCGGAACACTTTCCACAAAGAAGACTGGGTTAAGCGATAATAGGTCGTATCCCGCAAACCGTTGGGGGTGGAGTAAATCCTGAAAATCCCGTCTGCCTTCAAACACTGCCGCAGCGCCTTCCAGGCCTTCTCCGGCAACCAGGCGCCCTCGTCCACCAGCATGTAATCGACATGCAGGCTGCGAAAGGCATCCCCGTAAGCTCCGGCCGGGCGGAAGTAAATCACGCTGCCGGTGGTGGTTTCGATCCTGAAATAGGGCTTGCGCACGATTTTGGGCCGCCCCTGGGCAGTTAAGGCGATACTGGCCTGCAAATCGGGATTGCTCTCGAGCTGAAACTCAATTTCTTCAATAATCGAGTCCAGGTGCCCCTGGTGCGGGGCGGCGATTAGTACCGTGCCCCCAAATTTTGTAAAGGCGTAATGCAGGGCCAGGGTGGTTAAATTCACCGTCTTGCCGGTATCCCTCCCGTCCAGGTGGATTATGTTGCGCTCCGGGCACAGTAAATCCTCAATCTGGTGCGGCCAATACTTTCTGGGAGAACCGTCCCTGTTTTGCAGATAGGCTTCCCCCCAGGTGACCGGATTGTTGAGCTTGTCGACAAGCGCTTCTTTTTCCTTGAAACTCAGATCGTTCATGCCGTTTTGTTTCCCTTAGTCACAGGCGCTGATTTTTTCTTTTTCTGTCTCTTTTGTTTTCTCTCAGCTTTGGCCGCCCTTGTCTCCTCCACCTCTTTTATTAAATTTGCCACCCACTCCGCCGGAGAGATTTTCGAGCTATCCTTATCCCCTTTGCCGGCGGCGGTTTTCAGTTCCTTGAGCTGGTTTCTGACCAAAGACTCCACCAGGGCAATATCGCTGTTTTTGCCGCACAGCACAGCCCGCCTCAGGCGGATGAAAAATATGCAGGCCATCTGACAGGTCATGCGGTCGGCAGAATCGTTCATCTCGAAATCCCCTTGCAGGGCCTGGTAGTATTCCTGATATATTTGCCGTTCCTCGTCGTCTTGCAGGTCATTGGAAAATATCCCGTAAGTCATGGCATTCTTGTTTTCCCGGGGAGCCCCGCCGTGGTTTTTCGGATTGGCCCCGTGCATGCGGCAGACATCGGATCCACTAATAGCCGGATTTTGGCACTGCTTGCCGCTGCGCTTGCTCTTGGCTTTGCATTGGGTGGCGCTTTGGTTGAGCATCGTTACATCTCCTTATCGTGAGAGAATTTATTTTGCCTTCCCCTGCTCTCTGTTTGGGAAAGGGGTGTTAGTGTTTTTCTTCTTTCGATAATTTTTCATATAATCCGGAGTAAGCCTGCGCCAGACTCGGTTATAGGCTTTTTTATAACGCTGGCGGGCGGTGTTTCTGCACTGCGTCCCACAATATTTTTGCCGGAGGTGGAACTTGTCAGGGCTGAACTGTTTGCCGCAAACACTACAGGTTGTCACTGTCCTCATCCCTCTGTGTAAAGTTAAGCGCCTGCCGCTCGGAGATAAAACCGGGCACCCGGACAAACTTTTCTCTACCTCCATTACAAAAGTAAGGAAACACCAACGCGGAAAAACAACCAGACAATCGGATGGTTTCTTCACTCAAACCCGACGAGTGTAAATCTTTTAGATAATGTTCCAAAAGGGGCTCATTCATATCAGCAGAAATTACTCCTCAAAATTCGGGCTGGTCATCAGAAGCCCCCGCTTGGCCAATTCTTACGGGGTTCCCTGCTAAGCTCCGGAAAATGTTTTTCCAGCAAATAAATTGTGCTCAGGTGCGGCCGATAAGATTGCTTGAGCAGTTGTTCAATGGTTTCGTTTTCAAAGGTTCCGATCTTGCCAATATGCCTGCGGTAAACCCAATCCAGCATCCGGACTAATTTGAAAAACAGATCCTCCTTGTTTTTATGAATACTGATTACCCGCCCCAAAAGAATCACCTCTTCATAGAAAAAGTGGCGAATCGGATTGGCGGGGTTGATAATTGGTTGTGTTTTCTCCATTGATGAACTCATTCTTTTTTGTTATTCTTAGTTCCGACCTGGCAGCCTGCAAAATTCTCTCGGTAAACAGGCCGGCTATCAGTTTCAAGGCGGCGGCCTCGGCTTCTTGAGCCGTGGGGCTTTCCTGGGAGACTATTTCAATTGTTAATTCTTGCTCCATATGATCACTCGGCTGATTTTTCGTTACCTTGCCGTCCCTATATAGCAGGGAGCGTGCCATGTAGCTTTGAGGACGGCAAGAATTTGTATAACTTATTGATAAAATATGGAAAGAAAATTTTATGAGGCTAAACCGGAAAGGATAGATTGACCGCTCAAAAACCTAAAATCCAACTTTTTGAAGCTGATTTGCCGAATTTGGAGCTAATAATCCAAATTTTTGATGCCAAAGTAATGATTAAAGACAAAAAAACCAAAAATATTGCGCTTGAAGAAGTTGCTTTGGTAATGATTAAAGTCGCAAGATGAGAAGGCGGGAAATGGACGAGTTCAGTAATTGCCGGATTATCTTATTGAAAATAAACGCTCAATATGCGGACAAACCAGCTTGACTTCCTTCGAAAACAAAGGTATGAGGTTTGTAGTGAAGGGTGGTAGCGAACCGTATGCTATCCAAGAAGGGAGGTTTTAGCAGTGACTAACGTAGTATCATATGCCATGGTATCTTCTGAGGAACAGGCGCTAAAGGATATGTCTATCCCGGCCCAGCAGAAGGCTATCCGCAAGTATGTGAACTCTGATCCGGAATTCAATCTGCTGGTGGAGTTCAAGGATGAGGGGATATCGGCCTATGCCCCGGCCGACAAGCGGCCCGGCCTTTGCGAGATGATTAATTTCTGCAAGGCCAAGGACATCCGCTATGTCCTGGTGCATAAGCTGGACTGCTTCTCCCGTAACCGGGAGGAATCCATTATCTTCAAATTGTTATTGAAAAAACATGGCGTACAGGTCAAGTCCATAACCGAAAATCACGACCCGGAAACCCCCTCCGGCTTTTTATATGAAGGAATGATTGAGGTCATTAACCAGTTTTATTCCATGAACCTGGCCACAGAGACCATCAAGGGTATGGCCGAGAACGCCTCCCGGGGATACAAGAACGGCGGAACCACTCCCTATGCTTACTGCTTTAAGAAGATTACCGACACGGCCGGCAGGCAGACCCCATAGCGTACTTGATTTGGGAAACCCCCAAGAAGTGGAGACGGTAAAAACCATGTTTGACCTGTGCGTCAACAAGAACATGGGCATCCATCAGATTTGCGGCTATCTCAACGAGCGCAACATTCCCAACCCGAACGGCAAGCCCTGGAATAAGGGCGGAGTAGGTTATATCCTGAGTCTGACACTCATCAAAAAGTGGGAAAGGATAAAACTATCATAGAGTTAGGCTGTTTTGAGGATTGTTTTCAGATAGATATGGTCAGACATCTGAATGGGAAAGTGGGTATCAACCTATCAAGCAGCACGCCGATGTTTAGGTAGTCGCTTAACCTTGAGCCCAAACTTCCGGATAACCTCCTCAGTACCCCGATGGAAATAATCCAGAAGTTCATGAGTAGTCATTCCCTTTGTTTCTTCATGGATTTTTTCCTGAATTTCATGAATTTCCTTCATGGCTTTTGGCTCATCAATCATTGTAAATCACCTCCTGGGGTGAAATTATTTCTATTTCTTTATAACCGAGAAGAAAATTAACGGCCTTAACCTCTCTCCTGGTCTTTAGTTTCACTATATGCTTGAAATTCCAGCTAACTATAGCATCTAAGTTATGCACAGATGCTACGGCAATATGCAAAGCATCATCTTTGTATCTTACGGGAATAATTCCCTCCTGGATATATCTTTGTGCCAGCTCCACGCACTCGTCTGTAGTATTAAGAATTGTCGGATTTAATTCACTTATCAAGTCGCTAAGTTGCGTTGACTTTTCTTTTGAGGCATTAAATACTTCTCTAGTGACTACATCGGATATAAATACATCATACTGGCTTTGCCGCACCTGTTCAATCAGAGTCAAAGTAATTTCCCTCCCCTCAGGCGCACTACCTGAGACATATACCAGAAAGTCAGTTCGTATGCCGCCTGGCTAAGTGCTTCTTGCGACCATGAAAGTGTAATACTCCAAAGATTAGGCTCCAATTTCTTGATTGAAGTTTGCGTGGGAGGGTCAGTGGGTTCAGGAAACACCATTGCACGCCCCTGATCTGTCTTCACACTATGCCATTTCCGACTCAGCTTCCACGCCGAAGGGAGTATCATAACACGAATTAAACCGGGGTCGCTATCTTTGAATTGGGAAAAGCATATATCATCAGGAGCCCACTCTTTTTCTCCTACCTTGACTCCTCCACCTAATCTGACAATATGCCTGTTAATTTGAGCAAGAACTTTTTTCCTGGAGAGAGTCATAGACTTGACTTCAACAACCCCATGCATTTTAAGTAGATTTTTCTGATTTTCTTGCTGGGCGGGGATTCGCTCAACAATTAATCCGTCGGCACCCTTTGTAAAATTACCCCACTGTGCATTAGCTTCTTTGCTTACCATCCTCTTTTGACGGCGCTCTTGAACCATGTCACCCCAGTAAAGATTAACACCTGGAGGTAACTCTCCGCTTTGCTGAAGTTTTTGAACAAGGGTAAGACAGGGGGACAGAGCAAGAAGTTCAGATAACTCCCCCTTGAATCGATTGACCATGTGCGAGTAGATAAATTCAACGCACAAACCGCATTCAGGGTCTGAAAGGATTGTTCTGTCATCACTGATTAATACCTCAGGTTCGTCGGGATTATGGGGGCCATATTCAATCAAGCGTCGAAACAGCTTGCCTCGTGGGTGTTCTTCGATATCTCGGATTGCGGTGTTTAAGGAATGCTCAAATATATCCCAGACTGTTTTACCCTCAACAAGATGAACAAAAGAACATTGTAAGGCGGAAACTACTGAATCATAAATTGCCGATGCAAGCGGTTGATTACCTATAATTGAAGTTATGTTATCATCTATTGATAATCGCTTCATTCATTCGTTACCTTTCGAAACAGCAAAACTATAAAGCTGTCAATGGCTCATAAATTTTAGTCTTAATGTCATCTTCTGATTGTATAGCTACTAATGGGAGCGCAAACACCTCTGCCGTTTTTATATATTCTTTTAGCGGAGATTCTTCTGGTGTTACATGGTGGATAGAGCCATCAATTTTTTTATTCCCATAATCTTCTTCAGACCAGGTACGCCACAGATCCCAATGGTCATCAGTTTTAGGTTTTCCTGTTTTTTCATCCAAGATATAATTCATTTTTCCTGCAATCAAAATTGGCTCCTCAATCTCTTTGCCCCAATAAGCAACGGTAATTCCCTTTCTAATGCTTGGCTCAATTTTGTAATCGTAAATGCGAAAACTAGCTTCTACCAACCAGTTTTCCGGCCAACCTAAGTGCGATGTTACTTCCTTTGTTGTTCTATTCCCGTATGTCGGCATCCAATCCTTTCCCATTAAGCTATCTAATTGTCTCATCAGTTGAGCGGTCTCTTTAAATATCTGTTGAACATATCTGAAGGCCAAGCCCATATTCTTGCCGATACTGCTTCTTTCCGAATCTCTATCGCTCATTGCAAGCCTCCGTAGTAAACAGTTGTTTTGTATTTTAGTTCTAGTGTCTTAGGGGGAGGTAAAAACCCTTTAAAAAAGCGACTACTTTTTACATCCTTGGATTCAAAGAATATGGGAAACTGTAAGAGCAGTTCGGAAGAAAGTTCTGTAGGCAACTCTGAAAATTCTGCAAATGGAAGAAGGTTTTTAAATTCCAGTAGTCTTTTTATATCTTCATAAATGGCCTTTTTATACGAATCTTGTTCATTAGATAAAAGCAAATCGACCACTTTGAAGATTTCTTGCCATTTGAGGTGGAAGAATTTGTTTTGAGCCTCTTCTATGCCTTTTGTTCTCAGGATATTTAAGCTTTGCTCAATTTCATATTCAGCTTCAAACGGGGTGAGATAAATAAACGCCAATATGTCACCTGAAAATCGTTGATGGAAACTTTGTCTTCCTTCAATGCTGCTTAAGGCCAGGTAATACCTCATGAGTTGGTCTTTTTCTCCCTCACCATGTTTCCCTGAAAAGTATTTAATTTCTATGGGAACAAGAAAAGAACCTAAGTTTCCCTCTAAAGTGATTATCAGATCTGGTTCTCCATAAATAGATGACCTTGGCCAAAAGTGACATTGGACTTTATCAAAATCGGTTAACTCCACGTTTTGAAGTTTAAGATATGCCTCTAAACTCTTTTTTTGTTGATAACTAAAAGAAGCATTTAACAGGGGGAATAACCCGTCATTCGGTGACAAATATTTTAGAACCCCAAAAATACAAGATGTCAAATAATCTTCATAAGATTTCAATTCTGGAAGTTTACCAGCTAACTCTGCTTCGAACAAGGTGTCCTCCTGGTATTTGCAACATACTTAGTGCTTCTGCCATTTCCCACACTGACTATTAATCCTCTGCTCATCAGTTCCTTGCACCAAGCAACGATGGTTTTTGGAGCTACGTCAAACATCTGGCGAGCCGTTTTGTTGTCAATGAATCCCTTTTCTCTGATGTGTTCCATTATTTGTTGTTGCTCGGGTGGGAGTTTTTCCTTGTACTCAAGGGGAGTGGAAGTTTTGGCTTCTGGGCTATTCCCCTTTGATAGACGAACATCGGAGAGTCTGTACTTATCAATCTTGGCCTTGAGGGTGTTTTCTGAAATGCCGAGTTGGGTTGCAGCTTCTTTCTTGGTTTTGAAGTTTAACAATGCCCGGCGGATGGCTTCTTTTTCCACGGTTTCCAGATTGAAGTCTCCTGCATTTTCGACCACTTCCGTTACTGATTCTGAAATCTTTATGTCAAAATCCTCAGGCTGCAAAGTGTCTGAGTCGGAAAACAACACAGCTCGGTTTACTATAGCTCCCAACTCCCGTACGTTTCCCGGCCAGTAGCAACATTTAAGTCGGTTCAATGCCCTGCGGCTCAACTGTTTTTCCGGTTTGTCATGTTCACGGCAATAGTTTTTGATAAGATGGGGTGCCAGAAGATCGATATCCTCCTGTCGCTCCCGCAGGGGAGGGATGTGGATTCTGATTTGGTTTAGCCGATAGTACAAGTCGCTGCGAAACTTTCCGTCTTCCATCATTTGCTCCAGATTTCGGTTGGTAGCGGCAATAATTCGCACATTCACCCTTTTTACCTCATTGCCACCCACCCGGCGGAATTCTTTCTCTTCTAAAAAGCGCAGGAGTTTTACCTGCATCTCCCCGTTAATATCGCCAATCTCATCCAGGAAGACTGTGCCGTTATTGGCAGCTTCAAAGATACCGTTCTTGCGCCTTCCAGCCCCAGTGAAAGCTCCCTTTTCATAGCCAAATAGTTCGCTGTCTAGTAAGTTGCCAGAAAGGTTGTTACAGTTCACTGGGAAATATGTGGCCTCCCGGCGAGGGCTAAGATTTACGATTTCCTTGACCACTAGTTCCTTGCCGGTGCCGGTTTCCCCAGTAATCAATACAGTCGCTTCACTGGGAGCCACCTGAGTTATCGTCTTCTTTATTTTATCCCAAAGCTTACTCTTAGTAATTAACCCATCAAACTCCGGTTTTCCTAGAACTGCATGGCGCAGGATTTTATTTTGCAGGCAGATGTCTTTTAGCAGTCTTCCCTTCTTTACCAGGGCGTCCAGCCAGGTGCCGAGGTCATCTTTGTCCACAAACTCAACAATACCATATTCCAGCAGCTTGATGGCGGTTTTACTGGACTGCAGCCCCGAAATGACAACCACCGGCACCAGGGGCAACTTTTCTTTGATGGTTTTGAGCAGCTTTACTCCCAGGGTGCCGCGCTCATCAACCTTGCCGCCCTTATTTTCCGGCAGGCACAGGTCAAGGAAGATATAGTCAAAATCTTCCCGCTGCAGGGCCTTCAGCGCTTCCTGGTAGCAAGAGGCGATTTTCAGGTTGTAATGCTTCTCAATCTTTTGCCGGATGTATTTCTGATCCCGTTCCTCATCTTCAATTAAAAGGATAGTTTCCCGTTCCACGTTTACACCTCAAAAGCTATCTTAAAACTGGTTCCCTGATCAAGTCGGCTGTCTTCAATGCAAATGCTGCCGCCGCTTTTTATGACAGCCTCTTTGCACAGGGCCAATCCCAGACCGTCACTGCCCTTGGTGGTATTGCCCGGGTCAAAAACAGATTCCCAACGTTCTTTTTCTATCCCTCGCCCATTATCAATAACCCACACCCCTATTGAGTCGTTGTCCCGACAAGTTCTGATAGTAATAAGTTTTTTCTTTTGCCCCGAAGGAAAGCTTTCAACAGCGTTCTGTATCAAATTCAATAATACATAGCTTATTTCACTCTTATTCAGAAACAGTTCCAGCATGTTTTCTTCACTTTCCAACTCCAGTTTAACCTGTATCCCGTGGTTTTGCAGTATATCTTCTTTGCTCTCCATGACAGCTTGAATCAAAGAGTTAAGGTTGTGCTGCATTCCTTCCAGGTAATTAAAAACCCTGGTCAAGGTTTTCTTAAGCCCTCGTTTTAGGGGGATAAGCCGGTTCTTTATTTCCGCGCCGGGAGTATCGGCTTGAAAAAGCGTGGCTATTTTCCGGGCCTGCTCATCAATATCAGAAAAAAATGAAGCCCCCAAAGATTGGTTGATCAGCCCGCTTACCTGCTGATATTCCCGAAAGAACCTGGTAAATATCAGGTTGGCTTGATTTATCTCCCCTTTCTTAAGTTTCGCATCCAGGGTGTCAAACAGATGTTTGTATTTATTGTGCATTAGGATAGAGACGGCCCGGTAAATTTTTCTTAACTCGGCTGCCCTTAATTTTTCCAGCCTTGAGTGGAATTCTTGTTCCCAAAGCAAGCGTTGCTCCGGGTCGACCAGAGGCAACGGTTTTGCGTTGCCCGCGTCCTGAGGGTTTTTGGCCCGGTTTATTGTGCCGGCGACATTGACATGGGTATACGCAAAAGGGGATGCTTCCACTGACTTTGTGTTCTCGGCTCTCATGCCTCGTGTTGGTAAAGCGTACTTGTCCGCCAAAGCGTTAAGCCACTCAGACAAGGTTTCGTGTTTGTTCCGGCTGGGATAAAAGAGAATTTGGGCGCCGTAGACCATTTCCTCCCTTTCCCGCAGCAGGTCCGCTGCTTGCATCTGCTCATCATCCAGCCCCACCAGGGCAATATGTCTTAGGGGCGACTTTTTGTAATCGCCGCTGATACTGGCGAGAAGTTGTTTTATGTAGGGCGAATTCAGTTCAAATCCTACGATGATTAATCTCTTTAAAACAAACAGATTATCCAGCAACCTTACAAAAGGGGCATAGTTGTATGCCCTGCGGAAATCATCCAAAGTAAGAATAATTGATCCGGCGCGGTCATAGCGCCCGTGGGCGTGAAGGATCAGGCGCTTAAATCCGTTTGTGCGAAGAATGTTTCTGACTTCCTCCTGATCCCAGAAATAGTAGGAAGTGACCGCCCTCGGATACAGATATGCCCTGGCATTGGTCAATCCGGCATCGTAATTGAGGGTCAAATAGTTCTGAATTGGCAGCTGAAGCAGGGCCTGCTGAGAGGTGGTAAACGCTTCGCCGGTTTGATCTGAGGTCTTATCGCTAAAAACTTCCTGAAGATATTCGAAATAAAGTTTATCGCCGAGTTTGTTGCGCAATTGCTGGGCGGTTTCCAGTGGTGTCTGGACGGCCTCTTTTTGAATAAACCCGGCTTCAGTTTGGTTTAGTTTTCCGCATTGTTGGGTACGTTCGATAAGCCCTCGCAAAAATTCTTTGCCCAGCGGCCACAACTGGGCCGAAGCCCCGGGGCCTACCAGGGCAATCGCTTCTCTTGCCTCCAACAGGTTGCCAAGTTCTTCCAGCACCGGGCCATTGTCCGGGACAACCCGAATTTCTTTTTCTATCTCTTTCCAACCCATAATTGAGACAATCCGAAATTTCGTGTCAGCAAGGATATTGACAATGGGAGGGGTTTTTGCCGGCAGAGGTTAATAGGATGGGTAACCCGTTTGAGACAGGGGCAAATCGTTTGCCGGTCAAGTCGCTTATTATTTCTTCCCGGCTAGTACCTGGTCATCAAATATTTTCAGGGTTTCGGCTTTTATGCCCTGGAATTCTTCCTCACTAACGGTTAGCAAGCCGCTCCGTTCTGCTTCGGCTTCCCGTAAATACCTCTGAGCCAGTTCCCTCTCGCTGTCGGCGTCATAGGTAAGCAATGAAACCTTGACCTTATGATGCGAGTAAAGCAGATCCAAGGCAGCTATCTTCGCCCAAATATAGCCGCTGTCCTCGGCGATTTTAAGGGCCTTATGCCCGCTGTCCCCCGCCTTTTCCAACAACTCGTCATCTCTTTCGCCCTCTTGTTTGAATTTCAATAACAGCAATCTCCCCTGCAAGCACAGAGCGTCCGCCTGCTGCAGGCGAAAACCCTTATCCTCACAAATAAGAAGCGCTTCCTCCACCCGCCGTAAGCCCTCTTTATAGTCCTTCTTGGCTTCGGCCAACAACCCCCAGACCCATTCCAGGCGGCTGAGTTCCCTGGGTAATTTGGCGGGGCGCAGGATACGATCTGCCTGAAGGAGTGATTTCTTCGCCTGTGATAACCTATCTATCCCTATTTCATACCAACCCTGGAGGAGGTGGCATAAGGCAAGAGCGACGTTCCAATGATTTTCTTTGCATTTCTCAATGTTCCAGGCGTTGGCCTCTTCAAACCGCTTCCGGTCATTGAGCCTAAGAAACACTTCCGCCTGCCGGTTGCCGTCTTCCGCGGATAAGTAATCTGTCGTGAAGGTTAATTTTCGCTCGCATAATACGGCAAGCGCGAAGCTACGATAGGCAACGGGAGTATCACCCAGCAAATAATCGTAATAACCGTCATTGGCGAATGCGGATATGAAAACTTCATACTGTCCGCTGTTCTTCAACAGAGCCAGTGCCTGGGATACGGTTTTGCACGCTTGTTCGATATTACCCAGGGCATTTTCGATTTCCGAGATTTTACTCAATATAAACGCCTGAGTCCTCTTTTTTTGTAATGAGCGGTAAATCTCCAAGGCTTTATATCGCCATTCCCGGGCCTGCACCAGGTTCCCTAAATGGTAGTTATACAAACTTACCGCTGAGATATAAGCCGCCAGCATCTGTTTGCCCAAAGCGGCTTCGGTCTTTTTTTGCCGGGCTTCGTCGCCGGCAAAGGCCAGGGAGGCATCCAAACCCTCAACCGGCGCCGGAATATCCTTGAAAACATTAAACTCGTAACCGCCCGTGGCCAATCTGGTTATATGCAAATCATGGGCGGTTTTAACCTCTCCTTCTTCACAGAGCAGTTGCACCGCTTCCACCAGGTCCCGCACTTCCTCGATGTTTTGCGGCTTTCTTTCTCCCGGGCGTGTTTGGAGGAAGTCGGCCACCTCGCGTCGTGAACCGCTTAACTTTAGCCGATTGCGGAAATAGTCGCGGATAACCGGGTGGCAGGTCAGCCCCTCTTTGGTTTCCATTACCAGAGAATCATTCGTTAAAACTTTGATCTGCTCCCGGATAGCAACCCCATCCGCTCCGGCCAGGGGAGTGTGTTTCAGAGACTTCATTCTCCCCAGAAGGATTATTAAGTTACTTGTGTCAACCGGCCTTTTGAAAAGACTGATAATTCCTAATAATTCCTTCTGCCCGTTTTCCAGCTGTCTTTCATAAAAACCGAGCGTGTGCTCCAACTTCTGGCTCAGTTCATCTTTGCTGTCCGCTGTTAAAATATGCTCCCCTCCAAAGCGGCCCAGGTCGCCGTCGCAAAATCTCTTGACCGCGGCGGCCAGCACCCTCAAGGCCAGGGGATGTCCATATAATTTTTCCACATACTCTGTCAAAAGCGCTTTATCCCCTCGCAGCCCTAATTTTTTCAGGAGGGAGACCCCGCAGCGGGAATTGAGGCGCAACAGGCTCAGGTGATGAAACAAGGCGCCGCTGTAATGGCTCAACTGGGGAAAGGCAAAGCGGCTGGTAAGGATCATGAGACTTTGGTGTTTATGATGTACCCACTGCTGAAGCAGTTGCTGCAAAAGGGGGTCAAGAATCCGGCCGTGAACCAGGCCGCCCGCTTCTTCCTGCAATACCTCCAGCCCGTCCAATACCACCAGGATGCGAAATTGTCGGGCGGCTCCAAGTAAGAAGGAAACCAAATGCGGCTCCCGCTTGGCATCGATATAATGAACAATGGGTTCTAAGAAATGGACGATTTCCTCCAAAAATTTCCCTACATCCAAATCCTCATAGAAGCTCCAATAAAAGACCGGCATCCGGGCCAGCTCCGATTCTCTCATCCGCTTCAGCCAGCGTCCTATAAGGGAGGTCTTGCCCTGGCCGCCTATGCCGGTGACGGCAATAATTCGCGTAGCCGGGTCATTACCCCAGCGGTTCAAGGCGGCAAAATCCTCTTCCCGGCCCTCGAAGATATCATCATCGGTGGGTTCATGAACATATCTGTCCGATAGGGTTTTTGCCGGAGAGGACACCTTGATCGGTTGTATCTCCCCGGCGCTCATGCTCCCTCTTGTTGAGGCGTATACCAGTGCCAGAGTATTCAACCAGGCCGCCAGGATTTCGTGGTTATTCCGGCTGGGATAGAAGATAATGCGAGCCCCGTAGAGCATTTCCACTCTTTCCCGGTATAGGGCGGTTAATTCCATCTTCTCTTCATCCAGACCCACAAAGGCGACATGCCGCCGCAGGGAATCTTTATAATTCCCGCTGATGTTGTCAAAAAGCTGCTTTATATAAGGGTCTCTCCAGTTAAATCCCGCCATAATCAAGTTCTTGAAGTTGAAGAGGTGGTTTAGCAGTCTGACAAAGGGGGTATAGCTATATGCCTCACGGTAATCATCCAGGGTCAGAATGAGCGAATCCGGGCGGTCATAGCGCCCGTGGGCGTAAAGAATCTGTCGTTTAAATCCCTTGTGGTCCAGGATATTCTTGGCTTGCTCCTGGTCCCAGAAATAATAGGAGGCGGTAGCCCTCGGATATAGATGCACCCTGGCGTTGGTCAAACCGGCATCGTAGTTGAGGGTCAAGTAATTTTGAATCGGCAGTTGCAACAGGGCCTGCTGGGTGAGGGTAAAGGCATGACCGGTTTGTGGAGAGATTTTATCGCTGAAAGTTTTATGAACGTATTTATAATAAAGGTTGTCACCGATTTTATTGCGCAACTGCTGGACTGTTTCCAGCGGGGTTTGATGAGCTTCTTTCTGTAAAAAGCCTGCTTCAGCCGAGTTTAATTTTCCGTATTGCCGGGTATGCTCGATAAATCCTTGCAGAAATTCATCCCACAGCGGCCACAGCCCTGCCGAAGCCCCGGCCCCCACCAGGGCAATAGCCTCTCCTGTTTCCAGAAGATCACAAAGCGCCCCCAGCGCCGGGCCGTTACCCGGAACAGCCTCGATTTCTTGTTGTATCTTTTGCCATATCATAGTAGAAGCTATCCCTAAACCAGCTCTCTTAGCCCTTTACCGGCCTTAAATTTAACCACATTCTTAGCCGGGATTTGGATGGTTTTGCCGGTTTGAGGATTACGGCCCGTGCGGGCAGCCCGTTTGGACACCGAGAAGGTACCGAAGGCTACTAAAGTTACGGGGTCACTATTCTTCAGGGCCTCACCTATACCTTCCAGCATTGAATTTAGAACCTTTGCGGCGACAGCTTTGCTCAATCCGTTATCCTGAGATATTTTGGCAATCAAATCTGCCTTGGTCATTTACATCCTCCTTGTCTAATAGGTGAATGGGTTTAGATTATATGAAAATATACTGTGTTAACCTTAAGATGTCAATATAATATGGATATTTCCTTATAGTTTGTAGCCCTCCCATCTTGAGCTCCCGATTTTTCTGTGTAGGACTGACACCGCCTGGCTTTGACCACGCTTTTCGATATTTTCCCACATCCTTCTCATGAGGGCCAGAGCGCTCCTGTATTCGTGAGGCTGCCAGGCGGCATAAACTTCCCCAGCCGGTAATTGAGAAGGATTACTGTCTTTTCAGGGAGCGCAATCTCTTAATGTTGAAAAGACAGTTGCCCAGAACCCTGCCTACATGAAAAGACACTTGTTTTTTTCTCTCGGCTTAAGAGTAGATCAATCCTCAAATTCTGATAGATACTCTTAGCTGCCCGCCAAGAGCTTTGGCCACCCGGGAAAGCATCTTGAGGGTGTAATTACCGTAATTGGGGTTTTCCAACCGGGCAATTACCGACTGAGTCGTGCCCACCCGCTTGGCTAAGGCGGCCTGGGTAAGCCCTCGCTTCTCCCGCAGTTCCGCAATCTCCACCGCAATCCTCGTCTTTTCGTATTCCCCCTCAAACTCCTTGGCCCAGGTCTTGTCCTTGAGCTTTTCATCCAGGTACAGTTTAAAATCGGTATCTTTTGTTTTTGTGCTCACTCTTGTCATTAGCGTTACGCTCCCTTCATAAAATCAAGTATTCGCTCTCGGGCGATTTTGATTTCCCCCAGGGGTGTCTTGTTACTTTTCTTTTGAAAAGCGTGCAGCAAAATAATCCTGCGCCCGGTAGACATAAAATAGAAAATCCGATAGATATTGGACGCATACTCCACCCTCAGTTCCCGCAGCTTTCTCACCCCTTCAATATTCCTGGAATAGGGAAAGGGGAGGAACCCCTTCTCCATGAGCAGCTTGATGTATCTCCGCCCGGAGCGTATCGACCGTAAGATATTCATGGGGATGCCAAACAAAACCGGGCGAGCGGCGTTGTTAGAAAAATGGTTCTCGCATGCCCATCGCCGAAGATGTTTCAGCGGACAAGCTGGCTGCCACAACAGAGGGCCTTTCCGGAGCCGAAATTGAACACCTCACTAACGAAGCCGGTCTGCTGGCAGTCAAAGAAGCCATTGCCCAAAATATCCCCGCCGAGGCGGTCAAGGTTTCCAATAAGCATTTCCGGCAGGCACTCAACAACAAAAGGCATTAAATTTTAGTGGCTCTTATGTGCGTCTACGTAAGACCTTAAGACAACATTCATGCGTGATTGATAGCCCTTCCCCTTGTTCTTAAACCAATTTAACACATCAGCATCTACACGCAAAGAGATTGCCTTCTTGTTTTCAGGCAGTTTCAGTTCCGCCTTGGCCCAAAAATCCTTCCCCAACTCCGGAATATCAGAAGTGTCAATTTCCGACTCCGGGATGGCAGCTATTTCTTTAAGCCTTTTTTTCGATATAGTCATAGTATTTTCCCCTCTCTTTAAGCTTCGCTTTTCTGGCAGAAATAATACGGCATTTTTTGTTACGTTCCGTATGCGCTACCACCAGTACCACAGAACCGCCTAACTCCCCTATGCTTATCTGCCTTATCTCACCGTAATCATGGCGGTCATCTACCCAGGTAAATACAGGTTTGTCAAATATTTCCTTTGCCTCATTGAAGCTTATTTTATGCTTTTTTATATTTGTTGCGTTTTTAGGTTTATCCCAGTCAAATTCCATAATTTAATTTACACCTTGTATATACAATAAGTATATACCTTTTAAAAAGATGTGTCAAGGAAGTTATTTCTCCCGGTCACGGTTATCCTATCAGATTTTAGAGGGAAATAAAAGAACGCAATCTGTGGAGAACAGACAATGCGACAAAAACCTCCAACCCGTCCTTTAGACCCAGCCAATTGATAACCTCAAATCTTTCTTACGCATCATTTATTACCTTACAGCGTGTCCCCAGTGTCCCCGGTAAATAAAAACTATAGCTTAAAAAAACAGGAGCCGGTAACAAAGGGGGTTGTTTGATTTATCCTCGGTTTGTCTTCTCAAAAACCAAATGTCTTTTCATCAGCCAAATCTCTTGATGCTGAAAAGACATTTGCCCTAAACCCTGCCCAGATGAAAAGACATCTGCTTTGTTTCACTGAGTCCCCATCAAAAATTTTAGCACCAACAGGGCTTTTTACAAAGGATGCAGGGTCATATTGATAACATCACTATTTGCAGGATAACTAATTGATATATTGAGCGTATAATCAATATTTACGCCAAATTACAAGCAACAGCCTTGCAACTTGGAGCGCACAGTCTATAAACCCTCGTAAACCCAAGCGAGACGTGGCTCTACGGCAAATAGATGTCTGATTTCAAAATTAGTAATCGGAAAAAGTGTGATATGTGGCTTATTTCTTAATTTATAAGGCGTTATGCGTTCGGATGAATAACGCCGGAGGCCTTTGCGTGAGGGTTGTTTCAAATTTTCGGTTTTTCGGGGCGGGAGACAAAAAGGTCGGGGGAAATTTGGGGGCAGCAGGGCAATAAAGATTGCAATAATCCCGCTCTCATATCCATTTTGTGCTCTGTTGCAATATTTTGTGGGGGCGGCGGTTGGGGTTCACCGATGATTTTGATATCCTGTTTTGCCACATCTAATTTGAACCCTACCTTAGCTTTAGTGACAATCAACTCCCCGGCTTTTTTCTCTCCTAATATCGGTTTAAACGCTTTGATTAACTGAGATTTAACATTGTCAATTTGTCCCTCATAGGGACGACGCTCTTCATCCGAGTCCGGGGAGCCAAACAAAGCTTCAAATATTTTTTCCCGCCTTACGAAAGTATGCGGCGAATAAGCCAGTATCACAAGTAGCCCAAACTGCCTGGGTTGAAGTTCAATTGGTTCTCCTTGGCAAAAAACCAATTTTTGTGAAGCGTCGATTTCCAGAAAATATTGGGAGGAAGTAGTAATCTCTGGTAAGGGGGGCGGCTGGAGGGAAGGGATTTGAAGCTCTTGTTGTTTGTATTCCTTTACTAACCCAAAATTTCGCTCTTTTAAAACCTGTTCAATCTTAGTTCCCACAGATTCCTTGGCATATCTGAAGGGAAGAGGGATACACTCGTTTGCCCCGGCTTTTATAAAACGGGCTCCGCTTTCCATATCCCCCCTGCATTTACTCATGATAATTACAGGCAAAGCTGCAGTTGAAATGCCCACTCTGCGAATATACTTCAATAAATTTAACCCTGCCCAGGGGTCCGGGGTTAAACGCTCAAAGATTGGTAAGCAGTGGTCTAACAAAATGTAGTCAAACCGTCCCTTTTGCAATTGTAGATGAGCCTGTGCCTGGGTACTGGCCACTGCAAACCGGTGTCCTATGGATAAAAGCTTACAGCTAATTCCAACTACTAAGGAGCTATCCCCTTCTATAATCAATGCCCAGTCTGAATACACTGTAGGCTACCTCAACAACCGTTATATTGTTCTTTTAGGCTTTACTGCATGTGCTCGAAATTTGTAATTAGTCTTCAGTAAAAGGGAAAACCAATGAAAAACCAGGTTCGGCGGATTAAATAGTTGCTTGTGCACTTTGGGGGGAGTAAAATTTCGCCATCTTGCGAAAGCGGATGAAGTTGATTATTTCGGCTAAATCCTCTTTTTTGTCTTGAGCTTTTAGAAAATCGGTAAGTTCCTGCAGAAGTGCCTGAATGGAAGGGGTAGACAAGAGGCTAATTATACCGGTTAGTTTTTTAATGTCTTCTTTTTTATCCTGTACTTTTTCCTTTCGTCCGAACAGATAGTCAATGCTTACTCCAAAATATTCGGCCGCCCTGATCAGCACCTTTTCCCGGGGAATTTTGTTTTTATTCTCCCAACTCCAGACAGTAGTGGGGTGCACATCCAGATCTTTAGCCACTTTATCCAAAGTGTATTCTCTTCCCATCTGGTAACGTAGTTTTTTAAATCGACTGCCGAAGCTGTCTTCTTCTGTGAAAATCTTAGTATCAGTAGTCATGGGTTTCACCTCCCTGTATTTTGCAGGTAAGTCTGTAAAAGTTATTCCATTGTAAAACAGAAAGACTATGCTTGTCAAGATTTTTTTAAATTTTTATGTCATAATGCCTTATTAAGGCGTTTTTTGTTGACTTTTACTGACCGATAGTCAATATTACTTGATTATCAATAAAATTTCAAGCCATTTTTTTTACGAGGATTTTCACGGCAATCGGCCTTTCCCCTATTAGCGGAACTAATTGATTTGTATGGGGTAAAGGTCTTGAGGCAACCGATATATCACCAATTAGATAAGGATATTTATGGGAGAAAGAGACTATTTGTTAGTAACTCACAGATAGGCTTTATTGTTTGTATGCCGGTTACCTCACCCTTACCCCCTACCGTGATTTGATTTTCTCAAAAAACCTATCTTGAATTTTGTGCCAACTGTCCCGCCGGAACGAACAATGCCGCTTTGTTCTTGACTTTAAGCCCAAAAGACGCCTTCATGTGTTCTGTATAGGAGGTTCACCCCAATGCAACGGATATTTGAGATTCTCTATGAGGGCAAGGGATCGAGCTTTACGGTCACGAAAATTGCCCGCTCGAAGTTTTACGGCTCAAAACAGCGGATACCGGTAGATGCGCAAGGACATGAGTGTTCGAGGGCATCCTTGACCCGGGACGGAAGGTACATCCTGCCGGCTGGGGGCGTGGCCATACTTTACTTGGATGACCAGGAAGATGTGGTGGAACGGAATCAGCTTCAGACAATTGACCCAGATGGAGATGTTATGAAGCCGGGAGAATCAACTCCTGATACAGTGCTGGAACTTGCTCAGGTAGCGGAAGCTACCAATATCTTAGAATGCAGTATCGCCCACGTCTATGCCCTGGAGCCGATTTTTATTTCTGCCGGACTTGAGGCGTTGTTGTCTCAGGGGACAATCTATCGCTTGCCGGAGTGTAATGGCCACCAGGCTTTCCTGCTTGGAAATGATGTGGGCTACTTCCTGTTGGTTGGGATACTGACTGGCTTTGAATTTGTAGGGCTGGCAGAGGCTGACCTTTCGCCGCCCGAGCTTGATATTGACGAGGTGGGGAACGAACTGGATTTTACCATGTTGTAAGGAGACTTAAGAATTGTCCCGCTGGATTAGGTTGAGTGACGGTAAGGGCCGTAATGCCCGGGTTCGTATGGAGCCTAAAGAGGCAGCACCATCCGTACAGTTTCAGGCCAATGACGGTAGGGTTGTAAGAGCGGCTAAAATTATCAA
>QIFF01000031.1 GCA_003230635.1 bacterium
CCCGGCTGGTACACAGATCTTTGGCCTCTTTGTCCAACTCTTGCACCATCCAGGGTTCAAGGCGAGCGTTAATGTTGACATTGCTCATGGCTTAATGACCTCCTATTAAAAAGCGCAATCATTTGTAACCAATTGTAACCGCTTTTAAACTATTAGTCAAGAAAAAAGCACGAAAAATTTAGCCTGCCGGTAAATATTCTGTTGGCAGTTGTTTCCCCCCAATGTGTTTTTATTTTATGGTGTTGTGATAGTCATGTCAAAGAAATTATGCAAAAGAAGTTTAAAGTGAATAGTATGCCCGATATTGTTTTTATTGCAAAACGATATTGCCCATCCTTCAATTAATTGTTTGGCGTGTCAGTTGAACATGTTCAAATACCCTCTTGCGTGGGGGTTATTTCGCTTTTCCGGGACTACTGGTTGAGAGAGGGTTTGCAGCGCCAGTTCCCCATAGAGAACATCTTTGTCCTGCCCCGGATCCGGATGTTGTTGGAAACCCCTGAGAAACTGCAGGAACTTCCTTAGTGCTCAACTACCAGTGGATTAGTAAGAAACATAAAAAAATGTTGTGGCCGATGACATCTTCAGACAGCCGGGCCACATAGCCCCCGGCAATCAAACCCTCCGTTTGCCGGGAAAGGTTTTTTACCTCAACCACCTGACCGGGTAAGAGCTTCAAACCGGCATCGCTAATGAACAGCCGGCTTGGACGTAACTTCTTGATTTATATCATTTATAAGCCTCATCAGGGTAGGATTTTGACACGGGCCAAGATATCCGGCCTGGTTATCCCTTGGCCTAGCTCACTCCAGATTAGCCAGCCGGTCTTGAAACGTAACTGCTTCTGGATAGACTCGGTTTTCAGCCCCTCACGAATGGGCATCTTACCCGCTTCCTTGTCGGGAATCAGCAAGACCTCATCCAGGCTGGCCGCTGAGGTAAGCAGGATATTGGCTCCGGCATAGACCTTGATAACTCCCTTGACCCGCAATTCCTCTTTGGTCTGAGGGTCCATGTCCCAGCCCCGCATGTCGTTAAAGCGGGCACCGCGCAGGACAATGTATTTGACCGAGAGTTCCTTGTCCTCCAAAATGGAGATGGCTTGGTTCAGGGCGTCATCGGTAAGTTTACCGCCGGACACCGCCACTGTATTCTCAGTAGGCACCGCTTGCGAGATAACGCTGATGGTGCGCTTGTCAATCTCCTTGCGAATCTCGTCCGCCGCCGAGGTCTGAATCTCCAACAGGGTGCCGATGTTGCCGTGCTTGAGGACACTCACGTCCACCATCGGGGCGGTATGAATGCGGTTGGTGGGAAACTCCACCTCATCCTTGCCCACTTCCTGCTCCCGGCCTTCGCCTTCTTTACTGATCCAGTAGGCTTTCACCTGGGGCTTTTTCTGGTAAACCGGACGCTCGCCCTTAGGCAGCACATGCCGGGTTAAAAGCAGGGAGCTGATTTCCTTGCGCTTGATTTCCTGCTCAATCGGCGGGGATATAGCGGCAGCCAGGGCCTGTAATCCTTCAGGGGACTCCAGCGCCTCAGACATCAAGACCGCCATAGCCTCCATGTATTCCTGGGAATGAACGTCTATCTTTAACTGTTCCATGAGCTTATTCCTCCCTCCCTTCGTTTAAATTAAGAGCTTGAACTTCAGCATCCCGCCGGAGACACTGATAGCCTCAGGATGTACTTGGGGTGTAAACGGCGGTCGAAAAGTGTACCACTTTGGTGATTAATATAGCTCCCTTGGTGGGAGCTGGTCAAGGATATTTTTTTGTTTTTTATGTTTTTTGGGTTGTTTCATTTTTTACTTTTGTGTTGGTTGAAAGTTCAGCAAGACTCGCTCGGCCTACGGCCTCACTCTTCTTGCTGAACTTGGATAAACTTGTCAGGGCGTGCCTTCCTCCTCCTATGAAGGGGATTTCTTGCCCCTGCGGCGCAGGCTTTCTTTGAAGCGGTAGCTTTCGCCGTTCATTTCCAAGATGTGGATGAGAGAAACGATTTTCCGGGGGAGGGAGCGTTCTAAATTTGCGACGACATGTAAGTGGCAGAAGCCTTGTTGCTATTGATTGCTTGCCGGAAATGGTTGGCGGAAATTCGTACTGTGTCAGCGGGGATATTTTGGGCAATAGCTTTTTTGACTGCCAGCAAGCCTGCTTCGTTTACCAGATGTTCAATCTCGGCGCCGGAGAAGCCCGATGTGAGGTTGGCTAAGGTATCGGGCCTGACGTCTTCGGCAACGGGCATGCGGGATAGTAACTTTGCCAACAATGCTTCCCTGCCGGCTTTGTCCGGCGGCCCCATGAAAACCCGGCGGTCTATGCGTCCCGGGCGCAGGATTGCCGGATCAAGGCAATTGGGAAGGTTGGTGGTGGCGATGATCAAGATTCGACCCCGCTCGGATAATCCGTCCATCAGCACCAGCAATTGGGAAACAATTTCCCGCAGGTAGGGAGCATTGGGCTGGCTGCGTGATCCGGCGACGGCATCGACCTCGTCCATGATAATGACGGACGGGGCAAGTTGAGCCGCCCGTGCAAAAGTCTCCCTGAGCATGCGTTCTGATTCTCCTAACCATTTGCAGAGAACCTCAGGCCCACATATAGTCTCGATGTGTGCCCCCGATTCTCCGGCTACCGCCCGGGCCAGCATGGTCTTGCCGTTCCCCGGCGGGCCGTATAATAAAATCCCCCGGCCCGGCCTTACGCCTACCTGTTGAAACAGTTCCGGGTGCAGAAGCGGCAGTTCGGCGTAGTCACGCACCATTTCCACGGCCTCGTCCTGTCCACAAATATCATTGTAGCGAGTGGCGGGAATATTGCGGGGGCCTGCTTGAGATGTTGACGGGGGAAGGAAACCGAACACCCCTTGCGTATTTTGAATATCTGCTACTGGAAGCACAGAGGGCCAGGTCTTTTGTACCTGCTCGGAGTGTGCCTCCAGGGTTATCCCAAACGGCAGGCGGCGAATGTTTTTGGGAAAGACCCAGGCCGGTTTATTGTTCTCAATAAAATAGCCCAGTGCCCAGCGGTTACCTTGGGCGGGGTCGAGTTTCTCCGGCAAGCCTTTGATGCGTTCCCTTACTTGCTTACGATCAAATAATGGACATAGCTCCAGTGGCTCATTGACCGGCGTATCAAGTTGAGCCAGCAGGGACTCCTTGTCAAGGCTGACAATCTTACCGTCAAATTTCCCTATCGCATACCAGGCCGGTTCCTCCAGGGCGATTCCGGGAAAGCCGGACCCTGGCTTAAACTGGAGCTGCCGGCAGCCCAGGGCAAGAGATGTCCGGCAGGCATGCTCGTTCCTTTTTTGCCTTCTCCAGCAGGCGGCAATGTCGCTGAGTGTATTCAAGACACCCTGGAAATCATAGTCCCCAAGCGGATCGTTATTGACCAGGAACTCCGCCCCCTTCCAGCGGGCAATCAACCGATACAAGTTCTCAATACGGCGGATGTTTTCCACTAAAGCATCCTGTTTGAATGTCAGCGTGTAGTGCCGGGGCTGGCCTTTGTCATCACTTTCTATGGAGAGACCACCGGCTTGAGACATGGTTCTTATTCTGCGCACTGCTACATGAAAGTTGACCGAGGGGGTGCGGGCGAAGGAGATTTCCATGTCCAGCCTGAATTTTTGACCGGCGCTGCAAGAAGTGGGTAACGATAGCGGCGACAACCGTTGCTCTGTATCTGAGATGCCTTTCCGCGTCCAACCGCGGGTGATTTTCTCCGCCAGCCAGTTTTCAGCCAGGGAGTTAATTTTCTCCAAGCTGGAAGCTACCCGGATATCGGTCTTGAGCGGCTCCAATCTGCCCGGGGTAAAGTCGGTGAAAAAGACCACATAGGGCGGATATAGGGAATCAACATTTTCCTTATTGGTCTTCCAGGCGACAAGCTTGCGCACGCACAACCCGGGGGCAGTATCTTTAGCAAAAAACTCCCGCCGTACTCTGGTGGAACAGGGGAGTTGGATGCCCTTTGCCGAATCTGCAATTTCTATAGGCACCAGGTCGGTAACCTGGCGCATGCCGGTGGAGTCGGGACCTACAATTTTATCATTACGAATGCGCCGGAAAACAGCATTAATAAGACTCACCGCCGGCAGTGGTCTGAGCGACTGCCAGGTATTTTCTGGATGATATTCCAAAGCCATACGGCGCACCGGTTCGCCACTGGAACGGACAGCCAGCAGATCGTTGCACTTGACTTCAACCACCACTCCCGGCCGCAGGAATTGAAACAAGGCTCCGGAGCGGGCCGCCGCCAGATACGAGGACTGCGCTGCCATGGGCTGCAGCCTGCGCCACAGCTCAAACCGCTCCGCCTCGCTGAAGCCGGTGTTCACCCGCCCCAGCAACTGGAAGTTGCCATCCGGACGCTGGAGGGCCAGCAGCAATTCAGCTATGCCGCCGTTAGTACGACAGGTCATGCCTACTATCACTGCGTCGATGCTTAGCTCGGGCTTAATTTTCAGAATTTCTATATCGGCTGAGCGGACAACTATTCCCTCATGCCCCTGGCGAGTGACTAACTGTTCGTAAGCATTCAATACACCGTCTGCGTTGAGCGCCTTTTCAAAGGGCACGCTACGGCAGAGTTTGCCCGCAGCCAGAAGCTCTATGAGCCGCTGTGCACGCTCGGCAAAGGGACGGCGCTGGTATTTATCCTCCAGCAGATCAAAAGCGGCAAAGTGCAGCCGCTCAATTTGTGCCTTAGCCCCGCCGCCCAGGGCGGCATGTAAATCATGCACACGGGGACGGGAGGGCTGGCCGTTGGCGTATAGTTCTCCGGCCAGGAGCAGATGCCGTTGCCCTAAAATCCCGGCGGCTTCCTCAGTAACCGGGACATCGCTAATAATCTTTCCTGAAGGCGACAGCAGCCATGCTCCGCCATCCCCCGCTGATAAAAACCAGGTCTCGCCGTCTATCTTGGGGGATACAATGTGCTCTCCCGGCGGTATGGTTTTGAGAATATCTTGGGGTGCAACACTGCGGTATCTTCCCGCCACCTGGCTTTTGTAAGCAGCGATTTGCTCGGCCAGTTTTTTGTCGGGAATCGATCCCGGCGGGGATATGTAACCCACACCCAATGATTTCCAATTTATCTTGTCTTGTGTAATCATGCCAGTTGAACCAATTCCAAGTGAGAAAGATGCAGTATCAAAAGATATTTGTCCGCATTGACCCGGCCTTCCAGAAAAGCTCGATAAGGCAGTCCGTTACGTTCCAGCAGGAGAGGCTCCTTTCCCTGAACACCAGCCCCCAGCAGCACCAGCGAATCCAACTCATCAAGCTCTTTAGCCATGGTAAAGAGAAAATCAAAGGTCAGACCGTCAATATGGCGGATTTGATAGTTACGGCTAAAGACAAAGCGCCGGACAGCCTCTGAACGCTTAAATATCTTGCCCGTCCAGACCAGGGGTTTCTCTGTATCAACATTAGAGGGCGTATTCACCGGCTGTCTGCGTTCTATTTCTTCACCATTGTTGTCCAGTATCACTTCTATTTCGGCTGTGGCATAAAGCACCCGATTCTGACTGTCAAGCAGCACCCGGTCGGTGGGGCCGCTCTTCCTTCCCGCCGCTTCCAGGTCAATCTCCGGGTCGGCCTCCAGTAAGACTTGAGCCAGTTCCTGGTCGCTATTACAACGGGAGCGCAGATAGTCGTAAGTTTGCGGTAAGGGCGTTTTTATAATTTTAGCCGCCGTTACAAGTCTTCCGCCATCACTCTGAAACTGCACGGGTGGTGCTGCCTGCTTGGGCTCCATACGAACCCGGGCATTACGACCCTTACCGTCACTCAACCTAATCCAGCGGGACATAACCCTGTACCCCCTTATATCATCCTAAAGTCGAGATCGTCATCAACATCATAGCCATCTTCACCAATGTCCGGCGGTGACAGGTCAGCCTCCGCCAAGCCGATAAATTCAAATCCCGTTCGCTCGCCGACTAACATAAAGTATCCTTCCCCGTTTCCTATCAGAAACCTCTGGCGGCCATTACACTCCGGCAGACGGTAGATTGCCCCCCGAGACAACGATTCTTCTAATTCGGCGCAAATAAAAACCGGCTCCAGGGCATAGGCGCGGGTAATGCTGCACTCCAACACCTCGGCAGCCTCCACCGCCTGAGAAACGTCCAACGCCGCATCGGGAGATGACTTTCCCGGCTTTATGACATCCCCCTCCAGGTCGATTGCCCGAAGCTGACTCCGCTCCACCACATCATTATGCCCATCAAGATAAAGCATCGCCGTGCCCCCAGCCGGTAGGATGTGCACCCCGTCACGGGTCAGGGCCGCCCGCGCACACTCCTGCCCTTGCCCATCAACCGGTATCCGCTGTTTTGAGCCGTAAAGCTTCGAGCGGGCAATTTTGCTGACCGTAAAGCTCGATCCCTTACCATCATAGAGAATCTCAAGTAACCGTTGCATTCGTGTAAACCTCTTTAGTGAAGCGAGTCGTCAAAACTGAGTTTTGCGGTCACTGATTTTAGCGTACAATCTTTACATAATTGACTTTGCAAGACCAGTAACTGTTCGCCGAGCTCACTTATGTCTATGCCGCACTGGCGAAGAACTCTTTCTTCATCTCCCTCCTCAAACCACATCCCGGCTAGTGCCCGCAGTGAGTTCCCTTCCTTAATCAGCCGCTGAGCGGTATTGACTAAAAAGGTTCCCAAATCTGTGCAATCACCATTATGTTCAGCTTGATTTTTCATGACCTATGCCACCTCCTTTCCAGCACACCATCAAGCCATTGAATCAAGCGAAAGTCAAGCGGAAAATGGTTTATTTACAATAGGTTAGATTAATTGCCGAGTTGCAGATAAAGAGGCGGGGTAGAGGAGGTAGCCCGGGTTTTAATCTTTTCAGGTAGGCTTGGCTTTGGGCTTCAAGCTAAAATCTTTCGCCCTAAAGCCTATAGTCTATTTTTATCAATAAATTGACTTGATGTTTTCACACTTCCAAGGTAATGTTGAAGTGAGATAAGACATAAATAACAACTAGTTATTAACCAAAATGGGGTGCTCCCATGCCCAGTCAAAGAACACCTGCCTTTATACGACCCAGGGTTATCAATGGCCACTACCATTGCCCCCAATGCGGCGCCAGGCTGGAGTACAACCAGGGACGTCAGTTTTACCAGTGCCTGGCTCTCCGGGACCAGAAACTCAGGCCCTATGGGTCAACCCCTTTTAATCAACCCGTCTGCGGCTACGATATTCCCCTGAGCAGGGTGTATCCCCGTATCAACTAGGGCACAACAACCATCAACCGGGGCCTTGCCCCAGAGGAGGTCATCATGTCCGACCAAGAAACCACGCTCAAACAGACTGCCGAGGCATATTTGGAACACCTGGCTGCCGGTGGCACCAAACCGAGCACCCTAAAGATTTATCGCAAATCCCTTGACCTGGCCGTTACCCACTTCGGCGGGGAGCGCAAGCTCAACTCAATCCTTGTACCCCACGTTGGCAAATTTTACGCTAGTACTGCAGTGAATATCCTGCCAAGCGGTAAGCCCAGAGCTGACCTTACAGTCAAGCAAACCAAGCGGGTCTTTCGCCAGTGCCTGAAGTTTGCCAAAGAGCAGGGCTGGATTACTAACAACCTGCCCATCCCGAAGGCGGAACTCCGGCATGCCCGGGCTAAGGCAACCCCGGCAGGAACAGAGAGCCCTGAGCCTGTAAAAGGGGACGCACAAAGCTAAACCCCAACCGGAGACAGAGGCGGCGACTGATATCCAGTTGCCGCCTCTGTCTGTTCCCTGCATACCATCCGCTCCTATCTCCATAACCCATAACCTAAGACTATTTCAAGGCTGGCTGAGGGCTGACCTTAAAGTTGCCCCTTGCCGGGCTGGACATATCTGTGCTATTTACATATGCTGTTATATAGTAACATATCGACAAACAACAACTTCAGGCGCTCACCAAGAGAGCGGATCGGTTATCAGAGGTACTACAAATTCTATTGTACTCCCCCCCAGCGGATCATCCTCTTCAAAGCGGTTGCGAACCATCAGGGCGCAACGCACCGCGTCAATTATGTGGTCGTTGCCCTTCGAATATTTTATGCGGCCGCCGTTCTGGAACGTATAAGTATGGGTGGTAAACTGGGATTCGATTTCCAGGTCGGTTATGGGCAAGACCATTTCCCGTTTTTGCAAGGATTTATTGATCAAGTTGGTCATGAATTCTTTAGTAGGCTTTTTTACTTCCTTCCCGCTGTTTTCCTGATAAACCATGGTGCTGCTGCCGAAATCAAAGCCGCGCAATCTGCTCTTTAATGCCAGGGGGCGGTATTTATCCAGGCCGGTCAATTCCTGCACAATTGATACCCCGTTGCCCCCGTTGTCGATCCCCAAACCCGCCGGGTCGTAATAGCGGTCAAGCAAAGCCAAACAAGCAGCGATGTTGGGATAGGACACATGCTCCATATGGATGCGCAACACCAGGCGCAGCTTGGTGCGCCCGTGTTCTTCCGTTTCCTTGAAAAGCACGATCTCGGTGGGGTCGTTTGTATAACCGGTGTCCGCTCCCAACCAAAAGGTGCCGTCCCGGGGGGCCAGGTTAAGCAGCATATCCAGGCGCTCTTCCACCTCGTCTTCACTCTCACAATACTTTAGCTCTTCTCCGGTAATGGATATTTGTTGATACTCGGGCAACTCATGCTGGCAGAGAGTAAAATACTCGATATTAAAGACCCCGTAGCTGGGACGGCCATGCTCGCCGGCCACCTCGTGCTGCCAGCCGGCGGTGTTTCTGCCGCCGTAGAATTCTTGTATCGCGTTGCCCCGTTCCTCCGTCCAATCGGGATGATACCATGACGGCCAGCGGACTACTTCCCAACTGGAAAGCTGAGTCAGACGGTAGTAAGTGGTGTCCCGCAAACCGTTGGGAGTGGAGTAAATTCTGAAAATACCGTCAGCCTTCAAACACTGCCTTAGGGCCTTCCAGGCCTTCTCCGGCAGCCAGGCCCCCTCGTCGACAAAAATCAGCTCTACGTGCAGGCTGCGGAAGGCGTCCCCATATGCTCCCGCCGGGCGGAAGTAGATGACGCTGCCGGTGCTGATCTCAATCTTGTAATAGGGCTTGCGGATGATTTTGGGACGTCCCTGGGGGGTGAGGGCTATACTGGCTTGCAAATCGGGGCTGCTGTCTATCTGAAATTCAATCTCTTCAATAATCGACTCCAGATGCCCTTGATGCGGAGCGGCGATTAATACCGAAGCGCCGAACTTGGTGAAGGCGTAATGCAGGGCCAGGGTGGTTAAATTCACTGTCTTGCCGGTATCCCTCCCGTCCAGGTGAATTATGTTTCTGGCGGCGCAGCGTAAATCTTCCTTTTGATGGGGCCAGTATCTTCGCGGGCTGCCGTCCCGGTTATACAGATATGTTTCCCCCCACAACACCGGGTCATCCAATATCCGGGCCAGTTGACGCTCTTTCTTAGGGGTTATTTTTTTCATGATTTTCCCTCAATTAATGAACCTGTCCCTCTATTTTTTTGGTTTTGATAAAAATCATCAGGGCCGCCGTGTCTGCGATGCGATAAATCGAACGCTCCACGTCATTAGGGCAGGCGACGGCGGGCTCGCCGGAGCGGCAAAACATGCCGCCGGGTGACTCATCAGCCATTTTTGCGGTCAGCCAGCGCGCCATCTCCAACGGGGAACGGGTAGGATGCAGCGATATTGAGCCTTTACGGGCTGATGCCAGCAGTCTTTCTCCCAGCCAATCGGTTATTGACTGCACCATGTGATCCAATAAACAATCATTCAGCCGCAGGAACAAGCCATACAGCAGAGTTTGCGCCGGCCAGTCCGCCACTTCCTCAAGCAGCGAATCCGGCAACCCGCTTATCACTTCCTCCGCAATCAGGTTTGCCGGCCTGCTGTCCAGCATTTCCGCGATCAGCTTCGCCCGCCGCTCCTCGGACAGGTCATCTGGTATGCGGTCTTTCAATTCCGTTTGCACGGCGGCTAACCATTCCTTAAAATCAGCGGGTATGTTTTCTTGAGTAATCATGACGTTCTCCTATAACCCGAATAATCCGGGCGTTATGATAGACAGGGAGTGCGACCGACGGAAGCAATCTTTGTCCCCTCCCTTAAATTGGCTTGGGCGACACACCCATAAGTTGCTCAAATTCCAAGCGCCCCTTTTCATTGGCTTGGGAAACTCACGTTTTTTTCTTTTTCTTTGAGGCCCCGGTAGTTTTCTCAGCCGCGGCTTCGCGTTCTTGGATGGCTTTATGCGCCTCCAGCAAGTTAGCCATCCATTCCGCCGGGGTGGTTCGCAAGCCGGCGCTTTCCCCTTCCCGCTTGTCTTTGGTGGCCTTCAAGTCCTGGAGCTGGCTGCGCAGGATCAGGTTCACTCTGTACATCGCATCGGCATTGTCGCCCTTGAAGGCTCTGACCAGCTTGATAAAGGAAAGGCAGGCCACTTCCGCCGAGATGCGGTCGGAGGAGTTGTTAAGCTGAAAATCCTCCTGCATGGCCTGGAGAATTTCCTGAAAAAGCTTTCTTTCTTCGTCGTTCAGCAACTTGTCTACATACACCCCGTGTTTCACGGCGTTCTTGTTGCCCTTGGGCGCTCCGCCTCCGGCCCCGTGGTAATAGCAAACCTCGAATCCCGGCGTGGCCAGGCGCCGGCAGCGCTCGCCGGTGCGCTTGCTTTTGGCTTTGCATCTTAGTTGTCTGATGTCAATCATAAAATCACCTCCTGGTTGGATCATAGCAACGATTGAAATTGCTTGTGTCCCTTATTGTCGCTAATTGTCCCACCAATCCCGTTAGGATGGAGCGGCAGGGAAGGAAGTTTGTCCAACGGTCGTTGGTGATTACCTTTAGCCCCTTGGTTTTATAAATGTAACCCTCAACACCAGACCCGGAGAAGGCATCGAACCCACTCGAGTTGATCGGACTCTACCGGCTTTTGATTAGATCATAGCAACTTTTCAAAAAACTTGTGGCGAGAGATGACGGGATTTGACGAGGTTTGTCGCACTTTATTTTCAGGAGTAATTAATCCTAATTCCACTTCAAACAATCCGCTCCTCCGCCAGCCATTTTCCTAGTTCCCTTTCCGGGAACCTCACCGTTCCTCGAATTTTCTTGTAAGGCATACCATATGTCATATAACGTTCCACAGTTCTTACGGACACATGAAGGATTTTAGCTACTTCCCTTTTGGTATAAAACTGGGTGATGACAAAGCTATTCTTATTCATGGTTTGTTTTTACCTGCTAGTTCTTAAGTTTGTTGAGGGGATTTTATTGCTTTTGGGATTTCTGGCTCTGTGTAGCATCTCCGCACTCCTTCTGAAGTCAGCGGATGAGTCCCTTCATGGCCCCCAATCTAACTTGTTAATGATTGCCTATGACTTATAATGATGAAGTGTAACGCACTTTATACACGGGCGCTATTACATAGAACTAACACCGGCCTAACAATCGCCTAACAGGGAACGTTAAGAAGCAAAAAAGCCGAAATTCCAATTAGTTGGAGTTCCGGCAGAGGAATGCTATTCAGCTCTTATTTGGTTCAATGTAAGACTGTTGTTAGGCGGATGTTAGGAATTTTTAGGGGGCGGAAGGCGTTTTGTCAACTGAGGCCAGCAACGTGTGTATGTGCAGTTCCGAGTGCAGCGCTTTTATTTTGGCCGCATCAAAACTGACGTTATGGGGAGGCGTGGAAATCCGATAGGCCCCGTAGCCGTTATTTTCGATAAACTCCGAGGCCGGGTTTTTTAAGCTTGAGGCAATCTGCTTTCTCAAGCGCATTATGGCTACGTGATAATTTACTCCTACCAACTCGGTTCCATAAAACCAGCCGCTGTGATCGTTTTTCAAACGAACGGCCAACTTAAGCAGGATGTCGAATGCCTGTCCGCTGACCCATAGCGGCTTGCCGCTTATCTGTAGCAAAATTCCGGCCTTATCAAGCTGACCGTCAATATGAAGGGTGTCATTAGTTTTATACGAGTGCAGTAAGCTGTCCTTGTGGGATGTTTTGGGCTGAGCTGACGCTTCCGGGTGAGAATGTTCTTCGGAAGGTAATTTAACCAGATACCCTTTCTCAATCATATCTTGGATCTGCGGGGACAGACTTTCCACCGAAACCACCTGCCCGGCTTTGAATCTTAAACCGGCATCAGGAATAACCACCCTGCCGGGGTGTACGCTCTTGATCCGTATCATGGCTCTACTCTTTTTACAAACTCTACCTTGTCAAAGTCCTCATCATAGGAATAAATTTCTGCGAGTTTTTTGTGTTTTACATAGACCGCATTATAGGCGTCAATAAAGTCGATATTTTTTATGCTGTATAGTAGTAACGCTTCTGTCAGAACTTTGTGATTTTCTACTTGAATGTTCGGGGTGTTGAGAATTATAGATACCTTTTCAATAACCTCTTCCTTTGATACCTTGTAATAAGAAAGGAGCGTCCATATCACCTCTGCGATTACCATCTCAGAAGTAACCAGAAACTCTTTACCACTGACAGCCCTTTCAAAGAGGGTTCTGCACTTAGAATATTTTGCTTTATCATCACCAGTGAGGTAGCGTAAGAAAATATTTGTATCTACAAAGCGTTTTTTCATTTCTCTGTTTCTTTTGCAACTTTTTGTGCAACAGCTTTGCGGACTTTTCCTCTTACCTTCTGGAAATCAATGGGCCGCTCGCTTTTCGGAATCTTTATTGACCCGCCTATATCCAGAATATTACCGTGAAGAGCCTTTAACACCGCATGATTTTTTTCGACCGTGATTACAACCTTGTCTGAGGGCTTGAGACTGAGAATATCCCGGACTTGTTTGGGAATAGTTATCTGGCCCTTTGCAGTCATGACAGAAATAGACATTTTATGCATACCTCCAAATTGTTTTCTTACTTTTTATTATAATCCCTACTTGTCCTGCTGTCAAGATTTAATCAAAAGAAGAAATTTGTTTTTGTTGCCCGGTCCTTGTGGCCGATTGTTACTCGGGATTCCCTTATGTGAGGGGTTGTCTCGCATTCCTGATAGTGTTGGTTGAAAACCAACTAACCAACCCGCCCCTGGGTTTGATATCACCTGCTTTGTGTGCATTGCTCATATTGACAATTACTCTGTGAAGATATAATATAAGGTTATGAAGAGAAGCATCTTGTTGGATACCAATGTTCCCAATGCTTACTTTGATTCCAGTAAGCCAGAAAGGCAAAGGGAAACTAAGAGGTTGTGGAAATACTTGCCTCGCTTTCAGGTCTGCATCTCTGAGGTTACTATGGGTGAAATTCTGGACACTGAGGATATTTACCTCAGAGAAAACCTAGCCTGGCTGGTAAAGGATTTTGAGCGATTAGCGGTCACTGAAGAAGCCCTGAAACTGGCGGAAAGCTACATCAGGAATCGGGTGCTGACCAGAAGGCATATTAATGACCTTCTCCAGATAGCCATCACTACGGTGAACAATCTGGACGTTCTTTTGAGTTGGAACTTTGAGCATGTAGTTAAAGAAACAAAGATTATCAAGGTAAATTATACCAATGAGTTGCATAATTACAAGCAGATCAAAATCTTGCCTCCACCTATGATTTTTTAACTAATAAGGAATACCTGCTATGAAAGATGCGATGCTGAATACCATTAGAAAAATAAGGGATAAAGATTATCGGGTTGTTAAAGCTCTGTCCCCCTCCAGGGCTGTAGAGTACTACCGAAACAAGGCAGCAAGCTTTGATGACCTGATAAGGAAACTCTCCCGCCAGCAAAAGAAACAGAGTACCCGATGATGAACCCTCTTTGCTAACCGAAGATGAAGAGTTGGCGAGACGGGTCAAACACCATCCCGCTCTGGAATGGGAACTTTCCCTAAGCCACCTTATTTGCCTGAGAAGACCTTCGCCCTCCGATATATAAAATAAAAGCAGATGTCTTTTCCCCTGCCGAAAAATTAAAAACCCTGGCTTTTTTGAGAAAAAACCCCTGTATTAATACCTCATTGAATGCTAATCAACATTATTAATACTTTTTTGAACGCAAAATGACATCGGGCGCCCTCTGCAACATCACGATTTCAATGTGGTGCAGATACCCAAAAAACGCCCACCGACGATGTAACGGTGAAAAATTGAGTACTGCCTTGTCGCCGGGTACGCTGGGACAGTAACCAACTGATTTATAGGAAGTCATTCCTCCCACATTGACCCTTTTTAAGCCCGGTTCAGTTATCGACCGACGATGTCTTTCGATGTGTTTTTTCAATAATATCATATTTGCAGATTAAGTTTCTTCTAAATCCGCCACAGGCTTACATCTAAGGGTAATTTGTCCTTTGACTAGGCGCTATATCCACGGGGTTGTTTTTCATCCCGATGAAATTCTTATAAACCCGCACCAGTCCTGCATTTAGAGAGGGGTAATCATACGATTTTTTAGCACCATATTTCCTATCTCAAGGGGTTGTTTCGAAAACAGGGGGGATCGTGGCGAGAGAGGCGTTTCAGGACCTATTATCGGTTTATTGTCTGCATAGAAAAATTTGCTAAGGGCCACCTGCTCTCCATAATCTCGATAGATTGCTTTTGGGTTTTCTGTGATGTCTTATATAGCCATACTATGCCAAATACGGTGTCAGAGCTAACTACCTGAATTGCATATGTTTTATTTATTAGACCAGTTCAAAAAGCATCAAAAATACCTTTCCTCCCTCACTTTCTTTAGAAATAGATATTGAAAAAACACTTTTGGCTATTCTTTTGGTCGGATTTATGATATTAATCAACATTTGGTTGCTGCCAATTATGGGAACTTCCCGCTTTCCTATGGGAATTTTCTTTGACATGTTCTTGTCGTATCTGAGTGACCTTGGGATTCTTAGATAAGGTATGACAAAGTTATTTATATAGATGTAGCATATTTCATGCCATAGTTATCAGCACATAATATCAACAAGATAGCATGCACACGTGTTATTATTATATTGAAACGCATATGATAATGTTATATATTTACGTAAAAAGATGGTGAATAATATTGAGTACACTGTTTGGCCTGTAAAGTGAAAACTTCATTTTCTGCCTTTTCCAGATTAAATATGAAGGGATAAGTGCTATGCCTAATAACACCCCAATTTACAGTTACCACGAAAAAGATGTTCTCTTGCATGTCTTATTTGAGGATTATCCGGATGCCGGAAAAAGAATGGAAGAGTTGATTAAGGATTTTGAGCAAACCGACTTTAAGGAGAATTTGGGGAAAGATGGTTCTGGGGAGAAAAAGCTTATTGACATTTTCTTGAAAGATAAAGAAGCACAGTTTGCGCCATTAAAGCCTTTTTATCATGGGATGGGATTTAGTGAGTCTGGCCGATCTCGCCAGGAAAATGCCCTAATTGAAGCCGGAGTGTTTTATACAATTGCCAAATTACTCTTGATTAATTACCACTATCGGAAAGGCTTGAACAAACTGATGTATGCCTCATCCCTCCCAAAACTACCGGATAAATTCAAGCCTCTGTTCTTGTTCAGACTTGGCAGTATTTATTTGGAACAAGGTATGATGGTAGAAGCTAGAGACACTTTGGCATTGACCAGGCAATGTTATTATGAATATGACTCGGATCAAATCATGCAGAAATTGGAAGAACTAATTCTCTACCAAATGCTGAGGGTTTATGTCATTCAGGAGGAATTTACTAAAGCCAAAGAGATCATTGATACTTTAAAAACTTTAGTAAAGAAAAAAGACAACATTATTTTTCTGGCTTTGCAAGGTTATTACCATCGCAGAAAGCATGAGTACAAAAAGGCGTTCAAAATACTTAATAAAGTATATGCTCAATATAAAGACAATGAAGGGGATAGAAATAAATTTTCTCGTCGGTGGTTTGACATCCTTTACCAATTAAGTTATTGCTGTCTTGAGAGTGGTCAGGTAGCCAAGGCTGAAGTATTCTCCCAAGAGCTACAAAATACATTCTCTAAAACAGTATTACGAAATCTTGGTTACTTTAAGCAATTGCAGGGACAAATAGAAACGAATAAAAAAGGAGGAGATCTGAATACTGCCCGGAACCACTTCCAAGATGCCTTCCATATTTTCGAGAACTACAATGATTACCGTTGCATGGCATGGTCTATGATGAATATTGGACATGTTTACTTTAAGCTAAAAGATTTCTCAGAAGCGAGAAGGTGTTATAACCAGTCTCTAGTCTATAATTATCGCACTCACATATCGGTTCACATATTGAGGACACTGCTGGCCAAAATAGACTTAAGCCTGGAATTGTTCCAATACAGCAAAGTAGAAGAATACTTAACAAGAATAGATGAATTAGACATTCCCCAAAATCATCATTCGCTATCCAGAGTTGCTGAATACAAGAAAATCCTTAAAGACAAACAAACCCCTGCGAAAAGCACAATGGGAAATTCTGAAACGATCGAGAAAATCAAGGAAAAAGCTTTTGTATATTCAAAGTTTCCAGATCCTATTTTAATTACGGGCGAATCGGGAGTGGGCAAGAGTATGCTGGCTAAAATTATCCATAAAGACAGTGGTCGTCAGGGACGTTTTGAACACGTCTATTGTACCAACATATCAGCTACTCTAATAGAAAGTGAGTTATTCGGGCATGTGAAAGGTGCCTTCAGCGGAGCCTTAAAAGATCATACCGGGTTTTTTGCCAAAGCTAATGGTGGGACGTTGTTTTTGGATGAGATCGGCGATCTTTCACCTGAACTACAAGGCAAGTTATTCCGTTTTCTCGATGAAAACACAATCCTAAGAGTTGGTGATGAAGAGGGTATCAAACTGAATGTCCGGGTAATCTGTGCTACCAACAGAGACTTGGAGAAAGAACTCCTAGAGAAAAAATTCCGGGAAGACCTTTATTATAGGGTTAACAAGTTAAGTTTAAACATTCCCCCTTTGAGAGAACGACCGGAGGATATTAAAAAATTGACGGAACATTTCTATGTCAAACACTGTACCGAACATAAAAAACAACAAGCTGGAATTGAAGTAGACGCTCTTAATTATATTCTGAATTATCCTTGGCCTGGAAATGTTAGGGAACTGGAAGCTACCATTAACAAAAGCATAATTGAGCTTGAAGATGGACAGGAGCTCTCCAATGAATGTCTGAAAAAATCAATGATATCTCAGAAACAGGTTGCAGATGAGAAAACTCAGAAAGAGCTTCGAGGAGAATTTATTAGACTGTCAGATTCACACGATAGTCTTGCAATTTTATTTAAGGACTTACAAAAACGGGTTGAGGAGTTGGAAGCTAAACAAGCTACAGTTCCCGGCAGGGTCAGTGACAAACACAAAATGCTAAATAACTTGTTCTTGATTATTCAAGAAAAGCAATCAATTCGGAGAGCTCAAATCACAGAACGAGACTCACATTTGAAAAAATCATTCCATCACTGGATTAATATTTTAAGGGATCAATATCAGGTAATCGAGGTTGAGAAGATCCAGAACTATCACCTATATAAACCTGTATCGGTTCCCATCCTCGAGGCAAAAGAAAGAGAGGGGAAATTAATTAAGGGGGATGGTAGTTATTATCAATTGGCATAAAGAGCACGAATGGGGAGCAATCTCCTACTATTGTAAAGAATGTTTTTTGCTTCCCGTCTATTCCATAATAGTCCAGTGAATACTGTTATAGCGAAAAGCTTATGGAAATTATAGCTGCCTTTAAGGGCAAAAAGAAATTTACCACAACCACCCGGGGCCATCAACTCCTGGTAGATCTGCCTATAGAAGAGGGGGGTACCGATAACGGTATGACTCCACCAGAGGTCTTCGTAGCTTCCCTGGTTACTTCTATGGGAATATACATAGTTGACTATTGTAATAACATCGGGATTAAACCAAATGGTATGATATTTAGTGTGGAGTGAGAAAAGGCATCCAATCCGGCACGCATAGATAATATCAAGGTGGGTATTAAGCTTTCCAAGATTAAGACAAAGAATAAGCAACAAGCCATTATTAAAGCAGCCAAAGATTGCCTGGTGTATAATACTATTCAGAGTTCCCCCAAGATTAGCATCAATTTGGTTGAATAGTTAGGACCTACCTATAAGCAGCCCTGAATTACAAGTCCTCTTTTCGATTCAACATTCCCGCCGCCCGCTACCTTGATATTTACGGAGTTTAGCCAAGATTTTTTGCATGAAAAACCAGCTTCAAATTTCACAAAAAATCTTTGCTTTTGTGAAAAGAGATTAATTAATTCCTCTTGTTTCCCTTTTCCGGGATTACCGGAGCGGTAGGCCCGCAGCCTATTACCCCCACCCCCTATGAGCTTATTTCGTTACCCCTCCCGTGCGCGGCCTGGCCTTGTAGCGCTTTATAGTCCTATCTGCAGACATCGTCCCTTTTGTTCTTGACTTTAAGCCCAAAAGACGCCTTCATGTATCCTGGTATAGGAGGTTAACCCGGATGCAACGGTTACTTGAGATTCTCTATGAGGGCAAGGGATCGAGCTTTACGGTTAATAAAATTGCCCGCTCGAAGCTTTACGGCTCAAAACAGCGGATAGCGGTTGATGCGCAAGGGCAGAAGTGTGCGCGGGCGGCTTTGACCCGGGACGGTAGGTACATCCTGCCGGCTGGGGCCACGGCGATGCTTTACCTGGATAACCAAGGTGATGTGGTGGAACGGAATCAGCTTCAGACAATTGACCCAGATGGAGATGTTATGAAACCGGGAGAATCAACTCCCGATACAGTGCTGGAACTTGGTCAGGTAGTAGAGGCTGCCGAGGTATTGGAATGTAGCATCACCCACGCCTACGCACTGGAGCCGGTCTTTCTTTCTGCTGAACTTGAGGACTCATTATCCCAAGGCACAATTTACCGCTTGCCCCTCCCTCAGCCTACAGTCTGCAATGGACGTCAAGCTTTCCTGCTTGGAAGTGACACAGGTTACTTTTTCCTGATCGGCGAACCAACGGGATTTGAATTTATAGGGTTGGGAGAAGCTGACCTCTCGCCACCGGATATTGGTGAGGATGGCTACGATGCCGATGCCGATCTTGATTTTGGGATGCTCTAAGGAATTATAGAAGATGTCACGTTGGATCAGATTGAGCAACAGCCGGGGCCGCCAGGCCCGAGTTCGCATGGATCCCAAGCAGGCGACGCCACCCATGCAGTTTCAGGCCGATGACGGGCGGGTTGTAACGGCAGCTAAGATTATCAAAACGCCATTATCAAAAAGCTATTCTTATCTGCGTTCCCACTGTAACAGCGACCAGGAACTGGCTCGGGTTTTGCTGGAGGCCGACCCGGAGATTGACCTGGAAGCGTCAGGCAGAAAGACCGGCCCCACTGACCGGGTGCTGCTTGATCCACAGGGACAGGTGCTCTATGCCGCCGCTGAGATAGAAGTGGTGCTGGACAATACCGGCGAAGAAATCGAACGTCGGCAGCCGGTAAACACCCCTTCTAATGTTGACACAGAGAAACCCCTGGTCTGGACAGGGAAAATGTTTAAGCGCTCAGAAGCCATCCGGCGCTTTGTCTTTAGCCGTAATTATCAAATCCGCCATATCGATGGCCTGACCTTCGATTTTCTCTTTGCCATGGCCAAAGAACTTGACCGTTCTGATTCTCTGGTGCTGCTGGGTGCTGGGCTGCAGGGAAAGGAGCCTCTCCTGCTGGAACGTAACGGCCTGCCTTATCGCGGTTTTTTGGAAGGACGCGTCAATGCGGACAAATATCTTTTGATGCTGCATCTTTCTCATTTAGAATTGGTACAACCGGGATGATTGCACAGGATAAGATAAATTGGAAACAATTAGGGACAGGGCGTCTGGCCCCGCCGGGGTCAATTCCTGACAAAAAACTCAGCCAACGCATCGCTATCTATAAGAGCCAGGTGGCGGGAAGATACCGCAGTATTGCGCCCCAGGATATTCTTAAAGCCATACCGTCGGGGGAGCACATTGTATCCCCCAAGATAGACGGCGAGACCTGGTTTTTATTAGCCGGGGATGGGGGAGCCCGGCTGCTGTCACCTTCGGGAAAGATCATCACCGGTGTCCCGGTCACTGAAGAAGCGGCTGGAATTCTGGGACGACGGCAGGTGCTTCTGGCCGGAGAACTGTATGCCAACGGGCAGCCATCCCGTCCCCGTGTGCATAACCTGCATGCCGCACTGGGCGGCGGGGCTAAGGCAGAAATTGAGCGGCTGCACTTTGCAGCTTTTGATTTGTTGGAGGATAAATACCAGCGCTGCCCCTTTGCCAAACGTGCCCGGCAGCTTATGAAACTTTTGGCTGTGGGCAAGCTCTGCCACAGCGTCCCCTTTGAAAAGGTGCTCAACGCGGACGGGGTGTTAAGAGCTTATGAACAGTTGGTCACCCGCCGGGGACATGAGGGGGTAGTAGTCCGCTCCACGGATTGCCAGATTCTGAAAATAAAGCTGGAAGTAAGCATCGACGCAGTGATAGTGGGCATGACCAGCCGAACCAACGGCGGCGTGGCTGAATTACTGTTAGCCCTCCAGCGCCCTGACGGTAACTTCCAACTGCTGGGGCGGGTGAACACCGGCTTCAGTGAGGCGGAGCGGTTTGATTTGTGGCGCAGGCTTCAGCCCCTGGCAGCGCAGTCCTCGTATCTGGCGGCAGCCCGCTCCGGGGCCTTGTTTCAATTCCTGAGGCCGGGAGTGGTGGTTGAGGTTAAGTGCAACGATTTGTTAGCTGTGCGTTCCAATGGCGAGCCCGTGCGCCGTATGGCTTTGGAATATCATCCAGAAAACACCTGGCAGCCGCTCAGACCCCTGCCGGCGGTAAGTTTAATTAATGCGGTATTTCGGCGAATCCGTGAT
>QIFF01000142.1 GCA_003230635.1 bacterium
ATCAGGACACAGCCCTGGTCAATGCCTTGCAGCGGCGAGCGGCGGTCGTTTTACAAAAGTCTATCCGCGAGGGGTTTGGTCTCACCGTAACTGAGGCTATGTGGAAAGGTACACCCGTAATCGGCGGTAATGTGGGAGGTATCCGCTACCAGATTGAGGACGGTGTTAACGGCTTTCTGGTATCTTCAGTAGAAGAAGCGGCGGAAAGAATTGTCTGTTTATTAAAGGATAAGAAACTCCAAGAAAAGATGGGCAAGAAAGCCAAGGAAACCATAAGAAGTAATTTTTTGCTCACGCGCTACATGGAGCAATATCTGGACCTCTTTAACTCATTTGAAACGATTTACAAATTGAAAATGTGAGGGGAGAAGAAAGATGAAATCCAGGAACCAGAGATTGGCCTTGATAATTGCAGTAACTATTTGTATATTGGTGCTGGCCGCTGCTTGTGCCGGTTCGCGGCCTGCTATTAATTGGACTTTCTGGAAAGACCTCAAAGTAAGCATAAACACGGTCGATCATCCGGCCATTGCCGCTTCCTATCGCCAAAGCGCCCAAGACTACAGGCGGATTGCCCAGGAACATGAGCGTATGAAGGCGGAATATGCGGAATATGACAATGATGCAGCCGTGGTTATGCAAGCCCATTGCGATAGTTTGATTGAGAAACATCGCAGCCTGGCGCAAGAAATGGAAGCTATGGCTAAAGCGCATGAAAAGCTGGCTGCGAAGAAAAGAGAATACTACTCTCCCCAGCCGGAGACTGAACCTTCAGATGGGCAGTCCCATGGACTTAAGATATTGGAATTCTAGCCTTTAAGGAACCCAAGCGATGGAGTTCAATGTCAGCGCTACCCGCATGGAGTTGTTGCGCCTCAAAAAGCGCTTGGTCTTAGCTCGCCGCGGGCATAAGCTCCTAAAAGACAAACAGGATGAGTTGATTCGGCGTTTTATGGAACTCATCAGCGACTACCAGGAGTTACGTCAAGACTCTGAATCAGTGCTCTCCCTAGCTTTTGAAAGCTTTCAAGGGGCACGGGCAGTTATGCCTGCGCATATTTTAGAAACAGCCCTGCTCACTGCTGGAGTAATGGAACTGAGAGTCATAGAAACTAATATTATGAACATCAGGGTGCCCCAATTTAGTTTAGAAGAGGGAAGTGGTTCCTATGGTTACAGCTTTGCGGACACCTCCTGTAACCTGGACATCTCCCTGGAACAGTTCTCTAAGGTTCTACCTTTACTTGTACAACTGGCAGCTAAAGAAAAAGCTATTGCTCTGCTTTCCGACGAAATTGAAAAAACCCGTCGCCGGGTGAATGCCTTAGAATATGTTCTCGTTCCCAACCTGGAAGAGGCCATTCGCCAGATTAGGATGCGCCTGGAAGAGCTGGAGCGTTCGGCCCTTACCCGCTTGATGAAAATCAAGGACATTATTAGAGCACACTGATTAACCCAGGGGGGATAACACCTCTATAATCTTACCAAGAATTGAAAATATTGGAACTATTGATAATCTAAATATGGGGGGATAATCTATGTCAGAGCTAAGGCAAGACCCTACAACTTACGATTGGATAATTATGGCCAAAGAAAGGGCAAAGCGGCCTCATGAGTTCAATAAAAATCAGACGACTAAGGAACCTTTACCTATCCATAGGGAGGGTTGTCCTTTTTGCCCGGGCAATGAACACATGACCCCCAAGGCTGAGGCTGTTTATGGCGGTCCCGATAAGTGGAACATACGGGTAATCCCGAATAAATTTGCCGCATTGTCGCCTGACGGGGATACCGAGAGAGAGGAATGGAAGCTTTTCAGAAAAAGCCATGGGTACGGAAGGCATGAAGTCATTATCGAAACACCCTTGCATAATCAGTTTTTACCCTTTATGGACGATGCGCATGTGGAAGAATTAATAAAGGCATATAGAGACAGATACCAGGCGCTAAAAAAAGATCCCAAGATTAAAGTAATTATAATCTTTAAAAATCACGGAAAGGGTGCCGGTACATCTTTAGAGCATCCGCATACCCAGATCGTAGCCTCACCGATTGTCCCCCCCTACATTAGAAGAAAATACAATGTAACTACCCAGCATTTTGACAATACAGGGCGCTGCCTGCATCACGATATAGAGCGAATGGAACTGGAGGAGGGCACTAGAATCGTAGCTGATACTACACATTTTATAGTTCTTCACCCCTTTGCCTCGCATTATCCCTTTGAGACATGGATCATGCCTAAAACGCACAAGTCATCGTTTGGCGACATCTCGGACGAGGAAAGAAGGGATCTCGCCAGGGTGCTCAAGGAAGTTCTCATGAAATTGTATGTCGGTCTCGGGGACCCTGATTATAACTTCATCATCCATACGGCCCCTGTGGATGACGAACATAAACCATACTACCTGTGGCATATGCAGATAATCCCCCGGCTCACCCAAGCGGCAGGGTTTGAACTGGGCTCCGGAATTTATATTAACACGGCGCTTCCTGAGGAAACAGCGGTTTTTATGAGAGACTTGAAATTATCGTAACAGGACAGGTACTTGTTATGAGTAAAAACAAATTTTTTCGGATACTCACCATCAACAGAGGCTCTTCCAGCCTGAAATTTGCCCTTTATGATATGGGGAAACTTGAAAGGTTGGTTTTGTCCGGGAATATAAGCAGGCTTGATTTACCTGTAAGTTTTTTTTGTGCCAAAAATGCCGCAGGCAAGCTTCTGGTCAATGAGGCTTTAAGGTTTGAGCATCATGACGTTGTAAAAATATTACTTGATTGGTTGAAGGGCTATACAGCGGACAAGGGCTTGGATGCGGTGGGTCATCGAGTGGTGCATGGGGGCCGCAAATTCAGCCGGCCCCATTTGCTCAACCCTGAGTCGCTGGTTTCGCTCAAAGTTTTAATTCCCTTTGACCCCGACCATCTGCCCCGGGAAATTGAAGCGATAGAAACCATTGCTGAGATTTATCCCTCCCTAAAGCAAGTGGCCTGTTTTGATACCGCCTTCCACCGGGACATGCCGGAGTTGGCGCAAATCTTTCCCCTGCCCGGATGGTTGAAAGAAGAAGGTGTTATCCGTTACGGGTTTCATGGCTTATCCTATGAATATATCATGAACAAGCTGGACGCTGAGGCGGCCCGCGGACGAATAATCATCGCTCATTTGGGCAGCGGGGCAAGCATGGCGGCGGTTAAAGGCGGCAAATGTATTGATACTACCATGGGATTTACTCCTACAGGCGGCTTGATGATGGCTACCCGTTCAGGAGATATTGATCCCGGGGTAATCCTTTATCTCCTTGAACAGAAAGCTCTACGACTCTCCACAGTCAGCAACATGCTGAACAAGCAATCCGGTCTGTTGGGGGTATCGGGGATAAGCTCAGATATGGAAGACCTATTAAAAAAAGAAGCGAAAAATCCCTCTGCCGCCGAAGCGGTTGGTTTGTTTTGTTACCAGGCAAAGAAATTTCTGGGGGCTTTTGCTTCCGCATTGGGGGGACTGGATACCCTGATTTTTACCGGGGGTATCGGAGAACACGCCCCTGATGTCCGGCGGCGTATTTGTGAAGGCATGGATTATTTGGGTATCAATTTGCACCCCGGGCGCAATGAAGTTAACGCTCCTCTAATATCCAGCAAGGACAGCCCGGTCAGCGTACGGGTAATAAAGACCAACGAGGAATTAATGCTTGCAAGGCATACATATAATCTCATCCAACACATGGGAGGAGAAAAATCATGAGTAAAACACCCTTATCAAAAAAGCAGTTGAAGCGAATTGACCTGTATTGGCGGGCAGCCAACTATCTCTCGGTAGGTCAAATCTATCTGATGGACAACCCACTCCTGCAGGAGCCGTTGACAATTGAACATATCAAACCACGCTTGTTGGGGCACTGGGGGACTACACCAGGATTAAATTTTATCTATGTGCACCTTAACCGCCTGATTAAGGCCCGGGATTTGAACGTCATTTATATCGCCGGCCCCGGTCACGGCGGCCCCGGCCTGGTTGCCAATACTTATCTGGAAGGAACTTATAGCGAAGTTTATCCCAACATCTCCCAGGACACCGAGGGCATGAGCAAGCTGTTTAAGCAGTTTTCATTCCCCGGCGGGATTCCCAGCCACGTTGCCCCCGAGACCCCCGGGTCCATCCATGAAGGGGGAGAATTGGGCTACTCACTTTCTCATGCGTACGGAGCGGCTTTTGACAACCCTGACCTGATAGTGGCCTGCGTAGTAGGTGACGGTGAGGCCGAAACCGGCCCCATGGCCACTGCCTGGCATTCCAACAAGTTCCTCAATCCCGCCCGTGATGGGGCTGTGTTGCCCATCCTGCACCTGAACGGCTACAAAATCGCCAATCCGACAGTGCTGGCCCGGATCAGCCCTCAGGAACTGGAGAGTTTATTTCTCGGATATGGCTATAAACCCTACTTTGTGGAAGGCTCCGACCCTCAAACCATGCACCAGTTGATGGCACAAACGCTGGACAATATTTTTGACGAAATCAAGTCTATCCAGGATGATGCTCGTAGCGGCAAGGTTACAAAGCGTCCTCAGTGGCCGATGATTATTCTACGCACCCCTAAGGGCTGGACAGGCCCCAAGACGGTCGATGGCCTGAAAGCAGAGGGTTTCTGGCGCTCGCACCAGGTACCTTTTTCCGAAATGGCGACTAAGCCTGGACATATTAAAATACTTCAAAAGTGGATGACAAGCTATAAACCGAAAGAGCTTTTTGATGAAAACGGACGGCTGATTCCGGAACTGGCCGAGCTGGCTCCTAAAGGAAACCGCCGCATGGGGGCCAATCCTCACGCCAACGGCGGCCTGCTGCTCAAGGACCTGAAACTGCCAAACTTCAGGGATTATGCCATTAAGGTGCCGGAACCAGGTCAAGTGACAGGAGAGGCCACTCGGGTAATGGGTTACTTTTTGCGGGATGTAATGAAGCTCAATATGGAAGAGCGAAATTTCCGGGTGGTGGGGCCGGACGAGACCGCCTCGAACCGCTGGGCCGCCTTATTTGAAGTCACCGACCGCATATGGATGGACAAGACCATCCCGGAGGATGACCATCTTTCCCCCGATGGACGGGTGATGGAAATCCTCAGTGAACACACCTGCCAGGGCTGGCTGGAGGGGTATCTGCTTACCGGCCGTCACGGGTTTTTCTCCTGCTACGAGGCCTTTATCCACATTATCGACTCAATGTTCAATCAACATGCCAAATGGCTCAAAGTCACCCGCAGCGAAATCCCCTGGCGGCGTCCCATAGCATCTCTCAACTACCTGCTGACCTCCCATGTCTGGCGTCAGGATCACAACGGCCTCAGCCACCAGGACCCCGGCTTTATCGATCACGTGGTGAACAAGAAAGCGGATGTGGTTCGGGTCTACTTTCCCCCCGACGCCAACACCCTGCTTTCTGTAACTAATCATTGCCTGCGCAGCCGCAACTATATAAACGTGATTGTAGCCGGGAAACAACCGCAGCCGCAGTGGCTGGACATGGATGCCGCCGTCAAGCACTGTACCTCCGGCATCGGCATCTGGGAGTGGGCCAGCAACGATAAAGGCACTGAGCCTGATGTAGTAATGGCCTGCGCCGGAGACGTACCCACGATTGAAACCCTAGCGGCGGTTGACTTACTGCGCCGGCACGCCCCCGACCTGAAAATACGGGTAATCAACGTGGTGGATTTAATGACGCTTCAACCCAAGGAGGAGCATCCGCACGGGCTGTCCGACAGGGAATTTGACGCACTTTTTACCACCGACAAACCGATTATCTTCGCCTATCATGGTTATCCCTGGCTCATCCACCGCCTCACCTACCGGCGGACGAACCACAAGAACCTCCATGTACGGGGGTACAAGGAAGAAGGGACCACCACTACCCCTTTTGACATGCTGGTGCGCAACGACCTGGATCGCTTTCACCTGGTGGCGGACGTGATCGACCGGGTGCCGAAACTCGGATATATTGCCGCTTATGCCAAACAGGCCGGGCGGGATAAGCTGATTGAACACAAGGAATACATTACCAAGTACGGCCAGGATATGCCGGAAATCAGGGACTGGACATGGAAAAATAAAAATGAATGACCCGGAATACTCTCTCACCGACAAGGTAAAAATCAAAAATGTTGTCAGGGCGCATTAAAGGCAAAATCGGCGGTCGGGGATTATAAAGCTATTTCTTGCAATCAGCGAATATATCAAGTTTCGCGTCATAAATTTTTGTCTCTATGCCTGTAAGTCCTAAAATGGAGTGGAAAAGGTTGTCGTGAGAATACGCAAGGCCGCTGTGTTCTCGCAAACGAGATTTATCAATGCCGAAAGTATCCGAGAATCCATCCGAGAACCACAGGATAAAGGGAATGTGTTTTTGCTCATCTGGAGCGACAAAATAAGGCAAGCCATGCAAGTAAATATTGTTTTCGCCCAGCGACTGTCCGTGATCGGATGCGTACAGCATTGCCGTATTAAGCCGGTCTGAATTTTTCTTCAGAAAGTGAATAACCTGCGTTAAAAAATAATCAGTATATAAGATTGTGTTGTCATAGGCGTTAACAATCTCTTCTTCCGGGCATTCCCGCAACTCGTTGGTGGAGCATTCAGGCTGAAAAACCTTGAATCTTTCCGGAGACCTCAGGTAATAAGCGGGGCCGTGACTTCCTTTCTGGTGTAAAATAATAAAGGCGTCGTTCTCAAGTTTGTCCACATATTCCTGGAGTCCGTATAATAAAATCTCGTCATAACATTCTTGTGTGTTGCAGTAATCGGCAATTTGCAGATGGCGCATGTCCTGAGTTTCCACCCTGTCACACACCCCTTTGCAACTGGAGTTGTTATCCCGCCATAAAACGCTTGTCCCGGCATATGACAACACATCCAGGAGAGACTCATATTCTTTTCCCTTTGAACTACTGTAGGATTCGCGGTCAAATATGGAAAACATACAGGGAACGGAAACGGTGGTTGAAGTCCCGCATGAATAAAAATTGTCAAAATAGATTATATCCTCTTTGCTTAGCAGGGGATTGGTATTTCTTTCATAGCCGTTCAGGGAAAAATTTTTCGCTCGGGCCGCTTCTCCCACGACAAATATGATAATTGTTTTCTTTTTATTTACTCGTTGAGAGGGTTGCACATGGGCGTCTTTGCCGATGGGTATGACAACAACCGGGCCGCTGTTGAAGAAGCTTTTTATTTGTTTGCCCGCTGCGTAAAGATAGTTGCCGGGATTCATAAGATTACGCAGCTCTCTGTGATTGCGGAACACAGAGGAATAGTCTTTGTAAAAAGGAAAAATAATTATGATTAAACCGATGCCGCTCACGAGGATGAGACATAATTTTTTGAAAATTTTCTTTGCTAATAAATCATATTTTATATCTGTAAAGCAGACAAAAAACGAGGGGATAATCCCCAGGAAAACAATGTAATAGAACATCTTAAAGCTAAGCAATTCAAAAACTTCAGCGGGATTTGTCTCAATAACGTTTCGCATCATTGTGTTGTCTATCATGATACCGTAGGCATTCATGAAGTAGCTGGCGAAAGCTGCGCTAATCAAGATAAACACTACTACCGGTTTAAATACATATTTAAAACAAATAAGAGACAAAACCAAATTGACAAGCACAAACAAAGCAAGAAAAAGGGATATAAACAATCCTATGTTTGTAATAGAAATGCCATTCAGAATTTTAAAAAAAGAGCGCCAAAAAGATGTATTGTCAAACAACAACAAAAAGAGGGCGATAACAGCGCTTAGTTTGGCTGTGTTCAAGCTAATGGCCGGTATTTTTAGTTTTCGCAGATGGGATAAAATGTCTGACAAGGTAATATCCTGTGTTGTACTCTATGAGACTGTTGCAGAAGTGAAAAATTTTAAATTCAGGCCGAAATTTTTCTATAAAACGTAACATGTTTGTAGGGGAGGGGCTTGTCCCCTCCCGTCTGGCGGGAGCCCACAAGGGGACTCCCCTACATTGAAAAATCCTGTCTTGTTACATCTTGTTTGTTTTGCAACAGTCTCTTGATATTAAAATTATTAAAGCAAAATAAGATGACCAAAACATTACCAAAAGATTATCGCTTGGTAATATTCAGGTTTAAACTTAGCAGGTTAGCAGGAAAGAAATAACGAGGAAGGGAGGATTACAGTGAAGGTGCTCCCTTTGCAGGGACAGCTTGCGGCTTTGACATCGCCGCCAAGAGAATGCGCAAACGCTCTGACGAGACTCAAGCCCAGGCCGTTACCCTCTTGTGAACGGCTTTGACCGCACCTGTAGAAGCGCTCGAAAATACGGGGCAGGTCGTCTGCGGAAATGCCGGTTCCGGTATCTGTGACCGAAACGGTGATTTGTTGAGTATTTGCTTCCAAAGAAACCGTAACGGTTCCCCCGGTTTGAGTATATTTCAAGGCGTTATCGAGTAGATTGGCAATTATTCGTTGAAGCTTGCGGAAATCCGAATGCAGAACATAACTGTCGGGCACTTTGCTAATGAGGCTTATCTTGTTGTTTTCGGCCACAGGTTGAAATAAATCGCAAGCGTCCCTGATAAGGTTGCTGATGTCGACTTCCTCCAGGGCAAGCTGAGCCGCTCCGGATTCGGCCTCCGCAATATCCAGCATGGTGTTAATCATTTCCAAGAGGCGGTCACATTCTTCGATGGTGTTGGCGGCCATAGTTTTATAGTTGTCAATGGTAGTGCCGCCGGTCAACTCTAGTTCCGCAGCGCAGCGGATTTTAGTAAGGGGACTCCTCATGTCATGGGCGATATTGTCGGTTATTTCCCTCATTTCCTTAATCAGGGTCTTAATATGGTCTAACATGTCATTAAAAGTGGTTGCCAGCCGCTCGATTTCATCCCCCCTGTTTTTGACGGGAACACGCGTATTGAAATCCCCTTTAGATATTCGCAAGGCTGTTTGAGTAACCTCCTCAACCCCCATCAGGGCACGTTTGGCCATAAACCAACCAAGTAAAGCGGCAAAAATGGTTCCAAGCGTCAATATTGGGCCGATAACCTCTCGAAATATAGCTAAGAATTCCGCCTGCTCATCTAAAGATTCTCCCATTTGCAGAATTATGCCGGGCCAAATGATGCTGTAGATAACTCGCGCTTGATGTCCATGTTCAGAGATAGTAAGTGTTTCAAAAACACAATCGGCGCCGTTTTTCAGTTGCCGCAAGGCCTGAGGGCCGGAAGCCACTTTCCCCCAATAGGACATATCCGTTGAGGCAAGTTCTTCTCCGTCCAGAGAAAGAACACGCACAAATATCTTTTCCACCCCCTCCGACAAGGCCTCCCGGTCAATTTCGGCCTTGAGCTTATCGGTTCCCTCCGCGGCTATAAAAGAGGCAAACTCTTTCACATCGGCCAAAAGAGTTTCGTCTACGTGCCCTTGTATGACGGAAGTAATTAAAAGGTAAAAGGCAAGCAGGGCTATGAGGACTGATACAGTAAATATCCCCGTATACCAGACGGTTAGCCGAAATGCCAGCGTGTTTGGCAGCTTAAGCGGCTTCTTTAATGACATAACCCACTCCACATACAGTGTGAATCAGTTTCTGCTTAAAACCTTTATCAATTTTATCCCTTAACCTACATACGCGAACTTCTACCACGTTCGACATCGGGTCAAAATTATAATTCCAGACATGTTCCATAATCATGGTTTTAGAAACAACTCTACCCTTATTGCGCATAAGATATTCAAGCAAGGCAAACTCAAGCGGCTGCAACTCGATCTGTTTACCTTCTCTTACAACCTCGCGGGTGAGAAGGTTCAGGGCAAGATTGCCAACCGCAAGACTGGTAGGTTCTACAGTCCCGCTGGCCCTGCGGATCAGTGCCTGCAATCGTGCCAAAAGCTCGGCGAAGGCAAAAGGCTTGGTCAGATAATCATCACCCCCTGTTTGAAATCCTTTGATCCGGTCGTCAACTGAACGTTTGGCGCTTAAAATGAGTACAGGTATATTGTTCTTGCGCTTTCGCAGTTCCTCAATAAGACTCAAACCGTCAAGCTTTGGCAACATTATGTCCACGATAGCTACGTCGTAGGGTTCACATAAAGCCATATGGAGGCCATCCTCTCCATCTACAGAATGGTCTACCGCAAAACCCATTTGTTTCAGGCCTTTTAGGATGAAATCGGCAATTTTCAAATTGTCTTCAATTAACAGGATGCGCATAGATAGTTTTCCCCTGGAATTATAAAATTAATTTTCACTAGCGAATTTTAAAATTCAGTTTGTAAGAAAAAAGAGACAAAAGATAATTATATCATTTTCTAATGCGGGGCCAGAAAAGTCTTTTTACTTATAAAATCAACCACATTTGCCTTCTAAAATTAGCAAAAACCAAACTAACCCACCCTTCTTTTTGTCCTGAAGATATCCGGCATATTTAATGCAACTTTCTCTTTTCAAGAAAACTACTCCCTAAAATCCATTTTAAAAACACCACAATAGGAGTTTGCTATGTTCAGCAATATAATCCGAGCAGTAGAATTTTGTGTTTATCATTTAATCATTGTAGCCACCGAGATTAAAGCTAAGCTGACAAAATTACATATCCCCCCTGGAGTTACGGTAGATTTTGGCGGAGATGTAAGGGAGCAGCGTAAAGCTTCCAAAGACTTATTATGGTTGCTTATTTTGGGGATTATACTGGTTTATATGGTGATGGCTTCCCAGTTTGAGTCCCTGATCGATCCATTTATCATTATGTTTTCAATACCCTTTGCTTTCACGGGTGTAGTCGTAGCTCTCTACCTTACGGGTACCACGCTGAACCTTATGTCCGCTATCGGCTCAATAATATTGGTGGGGGTGGTAGTCAACAACGCCATTGTGCTGATAGATTACATAAGCATATTGCGCGCCCGGGGACAAGATATGTTCTCAGCGGTGAAGAACGCCGGAGCCAGCCGCTTAAGACCGGTACTTATGACCACCCTCACTACTATTTTCGGTATGCTTCCCCTGGCGATAAGTACCGGCGAAGGCGCTGAACTGTGGAAGCCTTTGGGAATATCAGTGATTGGAGGGTTAAGTGTATCTACTCTGGTTACCTTGATAATTGTACCGATACTTTACTCCATATTTGAACAACATATCAAAAACGCCCATTAGTTTCAGTTAAGGAGGTACAAATGCAACTGGTGATTATAGCTTATAATATCACTATCGGTGAAGAGGTGATGGAAACGCTATCCATGTGTGGCATAGAGAATTACACCAAATGGAGCCGGGTACTGGGCAAGGGTTCATCCAGCGGCGCTCATCTGGATACCCATATCTGGCCGGGAGCAAATTCCGTGCTGGCCATCGGCCTGGAAGATGATAAAGCAGCCGAGTTGATGACTGAGCTAAAAAAAATGAAAGTACGGTTCAAAAAGGAAGGGATCAAAACCTTTGTCTTGCCTTTATTGGAGGTGCTTTAGTGCTAGTTCCTTTCCCCATTTTCTCCCAATGGGTGTCTGTAAAAAATTACTTCCAACGGTTAATCAATTCGCTAAGGTATGAATGAATACTTCCCACAACAAGGGCTATAGTATGTACACAAATGGAACTCTGTTAGACAAAAATGGGATCAAGCTAGAAACACTTTTCCCGGGTATTTAAATAATATAGTGGGGAGAAACACCCTGCTTTCCGTATTATTACCTTGGGCTGTAAAGCCAGCCAAGCGGCAGCCTGCTTCCTACTGTGACGTTAGGCGGGTTGCCCCACCTTTCGGAAAAGGCTGTTCTATATTCAATTTATAATATGGTGAACTCTGCCCACCTCCATTTTTAGCTTAGCTTTTTTGCTGGTTTCTGTCAAGGGGAATCGGAATTGGGCTTTCTGCCATTCGCTTGGACAACAGCTACTAAAACAACCCCAAAATCTTATCTCTTCCTCTTTTCCATGTAACCAAAAATTAACCAATTGTTAACCAAGATTTAACCTGAGGGTAATCATCTTGAAACATTAGTTAGTTATTCTTGACGCATAACCTGGGGCAAAAGGAGGTGAAGAAGGTGAAGATAAGCCCCACCTGATTTCATGTTTGTAGTTGCCCCATTCATGGGGCAGCCGTTGGCCGGTAAACCAGGCAACCATTGTCTGATAAACCTGTTCCTGCGAAAGCTTTGGATCAGGCGGCTACAATTTGACAGGAGGAGCGTCAAGATGAATTTTTTGGTTTTACTATTAACTGCATTTTTAATTGTTTTAGCAAGCGGGCCGAATGTCGCCCAGGCTCAAGTAAGTGAAAAACAGTTTAAATTAATGCAAAAACAATTAAATCAGCAGCAGATAATGATTCAAAAGCTTGTAGGGAAAAGGGAAAAATCTATTCCTATGCAAACAAGCAGTAACGAGGCGGCAATTGACGAGCAAAGTGCATTACATTTTCTAAAAGACATCAAAATTAGCGGTATGCTGGACACCTACTACAGTTACAATTCTAACAGGCCGGCAAACAGGACGCCGGCGGGTGGCGGAGGAGAGACAAGCCGTCTGCGCAGTTTTGATCTTGAGGACAATTCTATCACGGTAGATAACTTTGAGCTTGTGCTCAGCAAGCCCTCCACTGAAGAAAGCCGGGCTGGCTTTACCATGATTACCAACTATGGTGAAATTGCCCAGCGGATAGTTTTTTACAAAAACCAGAACTCTGGCCGTGTCGATGACGACGATTTTACTCTTTCCACCGCCTATGTAAGTTATTTGGCTGATTTGGGAAGCGGTCTTGATATTAAAGTCGGGCGTTTTCCTACCTGGATTGGGTATGAAGTATGGGAAAGCGTGGATAACCCCAACTGGTCAAGATCATTGCTCTACCAGAACTTGGATCCTTTTACCCATACAGGGGCCAGCGCCGGCTACAATGTAACCGATAAAGTTAAGTTTACCGGTTATCTAGTTAACGGTTGGGACAGTTTTGAAGAAAACAACAATGAGAAAACCTATGGTTTCCAAATGGCTTACACAGAAGAAAAATATTCTTTGTATGTCAACGGGATTCAGGGGAATGAAAAAGATGACCTGAATACCGCCGGTGACGGCCACCATGATACGCGCAATTTGCTGGATATAGTTTTAGACCTTAATCCGACCGACAAGTTGCACGCCAATATCAACTATAACGTTGGTTCAGAACAAAACAAAGGTCATTGGATGGGGATTGCCGGGATCGTGGATTACGATTTTACCGATGCGTTCAACCTCGCCCTGCGTGGTGAATATGTAAACGATGCGGCTATCGCCGATGCTGCCGGATCTTTTGCCTCCAACACCAGAACCGGAGTCGACCAAAACAGAGTGGAGATTTACGAAGTGACTTTAACCGCCAATTTCCGTCTTTCCGAACATATTCTGGTACGGCCCGAATACAGGCGTGACTGGTCAAAGGCGCGCATATTTGACTCAAACAGCAAGTATGGACAACAAACTTTTGCCTGCAGCGTAGCGTACCTCTTTTAATCTTTTGTAGCCGCAAGCTTTAGCTTGCGTCATTTTTCGCAGGCTGGAAGCCTGCGGCTACCAAACCCAGCAAACGTTCAAAAAGGAGGAGTTAAGATGCACAAGAAACTATCAATCGCAATGCTGCTCACGGGTATTATTATCCTGGGTGCGCTGAGCCTGCCCGCCTGGGCGGCGGAGGAAGCCGTCAGCGCCGCCGGCAACGCCACCGCCATTAATACCGTCTGGATTTTGGTGGCGGCCTTCCTGGTTTTCTTCATGCAGGCTGGCTTTGCCATGGTGGAAACCGGCCTTACCCGCGCCAAGAACGCCGGTAACATCATGATGAAGAACCTGATGGACTTTTGTGCCGGGTCTATCGCTTATTGGGCGGTGGGATTCGCTATCATGTTTGGGGCGGACAAAATGGGACTGTTCGGCAGCAGCGGTTTTTTCTTGAGCGCCGGTAATCCCGCCACCGGTGAGGGTTTATGGCAATACGCCTTCTGGATGTTCCAGGTGGTCTTTGCCGCTACCGCCGCCACCATTGTTTCCGGGGCTATGGCCGAACGCACTAAGTTTATATCCTATTTGCTTTACAGTGTGGTGATTTCCGCCCTGATTTATCCCGTGGTCGGGCACTGGATATGGGGTGGCGGCTGGCTGAGCGAACTGGGCATGGTGGACTTTGCCGGCTCTACCGTAGTACATTCGGTAGGCGGTTGGGCAGGGCTGGCCGGAGCTACGGTATTGGGAGCGCGCTATGGCAAGTATGGCCCGGATGGGAAAGCCAGGGCTATTCCCGGGCACAATATTCCCCTGGCCGCCCTGGGGGTATTCATCCTCTGGTTTGGCTGGTTTGGTTTCAACCCGGGCAGTACCACCGCAGGCACCAACCTGAGTATCGCCACCATTGCGGTTACCACCAACCTGGCTGCCGCCGCCGGAGCCATCGCAGCCATGATCACAGTCTGGATAAAATTCGGCAAGCCGGATACCAGTATGACCCTCAACGGCGCCCTGGCCGGCCTGGTAGCCATTACCGCCGGCTGCGCCAGTGTTTCTCCGGGAAGCGCCATCATAATCGGTTTGTTGGCCGGTATATTAATAGTATTTTCAGTAGGGTTCTTTGACGAAACG
>QIFF01000173.1 GCA_003230635.1 bacterium
CTGGTCGGACACTCACACCTTCCCAAAATCGTGGTAGAGGATGGGACAACCTACTGGATTCACTCCAGTTCCGAAATAGCGATTGAGGAAGGAAAACGCTATATAATTAACGTAGGGAGTGTCGGCCAACCGCGGGATGGGAATGTAAAGGCCTGTTATGCTCTCTATAATACAGTAACCAACTGTTTTCAACTGCGGCGCGTAAGCTACGACCTGGTCACCACCCAAGAGAAGATGCTGCTGGCTGGTTTGCCCTATTGCTTGGCTGCCCGCCTGGCTCTGGGGCAGTGACCGGAATTGTTCATATGGGCACCTTGAAAAATGGCCTTTTCGCCCAATATCTGCGTTATGCTCAAAATTTAATCCTCGGAATATCAAACATATGCCTGCGGTTAAAGCATGCCTTGATCTTGAACGAAAATTCTCATTTTTCAAAGCACCCTAAAGGAATAATCCCCTCCCCGCCGATTTTGCCGTCTGGCTGCGCCTGTCCTCGAGAAATCGGGGATTGGCCTGCCGGCCAACAAACTTCACGGTCACCCCACGTTTCTCCGATTCCTCGAGGACATGATTTGTGAATAATGCGGGATAAAACGGCTGAAACCTGGTGCAATATTTGCATATATAGTTTGTGGACCTTAGCGCGTGCTGTCGGCTTGGGAAAATCGTTTATTTTCCAGTTGTTGCTAAGCACGACGGCGGGTGTGCTATCTATTTGCCAACTCCTTAAACTATATGTATAATTAGAATAGGAGTTAGTTTATTTATAGGTTAACCTAGGAAAGGTGTAGATGAAACTCGGGTCTAAAAGATTCAAACTAGGGACGGGGTGGGGGACCCTTATCCTTCTTCTATTATTGGCTGGTAACGCCCTGGCGGCTAACTGCGATAGCTGTATTTTTGTAAAGCCCGCCGGGAATGATGCCAATGACGGCCTTAGTTGGGATACCGCCAAGAAAACCATTAGCGCCGCCCTACGCACTGCCGGTAGTGGAGATACCATCCATGTGGCTCAGGGTACTTACCAGGAAAACATTGCCCTCAAGAGTAATGTTAACTTGTTGGGAGGCTACTCCGGTGACGGGGGGCGGGTGCTTTATGACAGTACTATAAACGGTATGGATAAGGGTTCGGTAGTAACGGCTACCAATGTTAACCAAGGCAAGCTGGATGGGTTTACTATTACCAACGGAGATGCCACCTACGGCGGGGGTATTTTTGCTCAAGGCGGGTCTGTCGTTATAAGCAATAACAAGATTGAAGACAACGATGCCAGCAATGGAGGTGGGGTTTATTTAACAGGTTTTAGCGGCAGATTCAGCAATAACCTTGTTCAAAATAACCGTGCTTCAAGGGGAGCTGGACTTTATTGCAACAGACTGCAAGCAGCGGGAGAAGTTGACAACAACACGATTAAGAACAATACCGCCAGTATGAGTGGGGGCGGGATTTCTCTCTATAATTCTACGGGGGAGTTATACAACAACACCATTCAGGGGAATAAGGCTTTCAGCGGGCCGGGAGGAGGGGTTCATATTGCTGATTTTTCAGGTCTATTTGCCAATAATCTCTTGGATAATAACTCGGCCCGGAATGGCGGCGGCGGTTATCTGACTGATTTCAGCTTCGGGGGGATGATCCTCAACTGCACCGTCGCCAATAACTCCACCACTGGTCTCGGCGATGGTTTCTTTGTTGATACTGATTTTGACGGGCAGATCAAAAATACGATTATTTGGAATAACGGGGATGATGCCATTTACTGCGAGTCAGCTCTATCCGGGGTAACTTATTGTGACATTGAGGGCGGTTATCCGGGGGTTGGAAATATAGATGCCGATCCCCTTTTTACCGGCAACTACCGGTTGCGAGGCGGCTCTCCCTGTATTAAGGCAGGAGATGACGGGACCAATATGGGCCATACGGGTGGGGGTGAGGTTGGTGAATCATCGGTGAGCAATCAGCGCCCAGTGGCTGCTGCCGGTAACAATCAAGCAGTTGAAGCTGCCTCCTGCGACGGGGCTGAGGTAACCTTGGACGGCTCGGGGTCTTCTGACCCGGACGGCTGTATAGTAAGCTATGGCTGGACTTGGGCGGGCGGTACAGCCAGCGGCTGCAGTCCAAGCGCTTTATTACCCCTCGGTACTCATGTCGTCACCCTTACAGTAAGCGATGGTGAGTTAACAGATACCGATACGGTAAGTATTACTGTGGGGTATACCTCCAATAACATCATCGCCATCACCTCGCCGCAGGACGAAGCCTGTGTCAGCAGTTCGCCCATCACTGTGAGCGGTTTAGTTGGCGGCGATTGCGTCACAGTAGAGGTAAACGGGGTTGATGAAGTAACCATCTATGAGGACAACAGCTTCAGCGCTTCTGATGTGCCGCTTTTGGAAGGAGACAATGAAATTACCGCCGTTGTCACCAACACGGCTGATGGAAGTACCGGCAGCGACACTATTACGGTTACTTTGGATACCATTGACCCCGAGGTTATCATCACCTCACATGAGGAGGGAGAGTGTGTTAACAGCTCGCCTATTACTGTAACCTATACTGTTGACGGCGTGGAGAAATCTGTTTCCAAGGAACTTGACGAAGGAACAAACACCATAACCGTTGAGGGAACCGACGATTGTGGCAACACTGGCTCTGACGAAATTATAGTCACCCTGGATACTATTCTTCCCGAGGTTGTCATCACCTCACATGAGAATGGGGAGATTGTTTGTGACGTGTCAATCACAGTTACTTACACCGTTGACGGAGAAGAAAAATCTGTTTCCAAAAATTTAAATGAGGGGGCAAACACCATAACCATCAGTGATACTGACGGCTGTGACAACACCGGCTCTGACTCAATTGTCGTTCACCGGGATGTTGCCCCAGAAGTAGCTGACATCCCTGATCAGAGCATAAATGAAGGGGCTGAGTTTACCAGCATTAACCTGGATGACTATGTAACGGATACATACGATTCTGACAGCACAATCGGCTGGACTTACTCCGGCAACAGCGAATTGACGGTAATCATTGGTAGCGACCGGGTAGCCACCATCAGCATACCAGATACCGATTGGAACGGTGGGGAGAGAATAACCTTTACTACCAATCCTGATCCCTGCGGATTCAGTGACAGTGATGCAGCTACTTTTACCGTTCAGGATATCACCACCCCCAGCAGCTCCGCCAATCCTGCGGGAGGAACCTACACCAGCACCCAGAGCGTAACCCTCACGGCGGATGATTCAGCAGCCACCATTTACTACACTACAGACGGTTCAACCCCAACCACTGGTTCCAGCACCTACTCATCTGCCATCTCCATTTCCACTGACACCACCCTCAATTTCTTTGCTGAGGATGCTGCCGGCAACCAGGAGTCGGTAAACACTGAAAGCTATACCATAGTCACCTGTAAAGGAGCTTTGAGTATTTCTCGGGCAACATACCCGGCAAGTAAGTGGAGTGATATTTCCAGTTTAGTTATGCCTACTACCAGTAGTTCGAATGCAACCATAACTTGCGATGCTCCCGAGAAATTACCAGTAGGTACAACCACCGTTACCTGTACTATTAAAGATGCAGCCGGTAATAGTTCTACCTGCACAACTACAGTAACGGTGAGCGCCGGAAATGCCCCCTCAATTTCATGTCCTTCTAATATAAGCGTGGCGGCAGGGAGTGGGTGTAAGACCTCTTTTAGTTCTTTCTCAAGCACTTTTGTGGCTACAGCTACGGATCACAACGGCAGTTCTCTTACTGTAACCAACGATGCTCCGGATAGCTTCTCTTTAGGGACTACTACCACGGTTACCTTTACCGCCACTGATGATGATATGGGCAAGAGTTCTAGCTGTACAGCCACGGTTACTGTAGTGGATGAAACCGCTCCAATAATTACCTGCCCCTCTGACAGGACAGTAACCACGGAAAGCAACGAAACCACTGTTTCCTTAAGTCTTGCAGCCACGGCGACAGATGAATGCAGCACACCAACTGTTACTAACAACGCTCCAGGCAGCTATCCAATAGGAGATACTACGGTCACCTTTACCGCAAGCGATACTGCGGGAAACAACAGTAGTTGCAGCACTAAGGTAACGGTTAACGCCAGTGGGCTGGCAGGCGGGAGCAAGGTTGTGGAAGAAGGCTCTACTTCTGCGGCTGCCTCGGCGGTCTCCGCTGGGGGAGGGACTGCCGCTGCCGGGGGAGAAACAAAAGAAACTAGCGCCAAAGAAAAAACGGAAGGAACCGGCAAAGGGGAAGAAACTGGCGCCGGGGCAATCAAGCTGGTTATTCTTTCTCCCGCAAGTGGGACGGTGGTCAGCTCAAGCCCTATTATCGTCCGCTACAGCCTTAACGGTGCGGCCAAGTCTGTTGCTAGAGCACTTACTGAAGGGAACAACAGCATTACCATTGCGGAAACTGACTCCTCCGGGCGTAGCGGCTCGGCCTCAATTACCGTGACCCTGGACAGTACCCCCCCCAAGGTTGTGATTACCTCTCCTGGGAACGGGGTTACGCTTGCGGCCACCCCCATTACCGTCAATTATACCCTTGATGACAAAACCAAGAAGGTTGTGTCTAAGGCACTCGAGGAGGGTGCAAATATCATCACTATTGAGGAGACGGATAGCTTAGGGCGGGTTGGTTCAGACACGATTACTGTTAACCTGGACAGCGTTGCTCCGGTAGTTATTATTACCTCACCTGAGAATGGGGCTACCGTTGCTACAACGCCGGTTACTGTCAGTTATACCGTTAACGGGGAACTCAAGACCGTCTCCAAAGAACTTACTGAAGGAGAGAACACGATTAGCATTGAAGAGACTGACCGCTTTGGCCGCAAGGGGTCGGATTCTATTACGCTTACCCTGGATCCCAATGCTCCGGTGGTAGTTATTACCTCTCCCGCTCCCGGGGCGACAGTTGATTCAACACCGGTTACAGTTAATTATACCCTTGATGGGGCAGCCAAATCTATTTCTAAAGAACTTGTTGAGGGTGCAAATACCATCACTATCAGCGAGACCAACGCCTCCGGTCAGACCGGCTCGGCCTCCATTACGGTGATTCTGGATACCACTGCCCCGCTGGTTACCATTACCTCACCCAAGGACGGGGTTACCGTTGCTTCCTCGCCCATTACAGTTACTTATACTGTTGACGGGGCCATCAAAACTGTTTCTAAGGCACTCACTGAGGGCAAAAATACCATTAGCATTACCGAGACGGACTCTCTCGGGCGCAGCGGTTCGACTTCCATTACTGTTACCATGGATTCCTCTGTCCCCGCGGTTGTCATTACCTCGCACAAGGACGGGGATACGGTGGCGGCAACACCGATTATTGTGGAATATACTGTTGATGGAACTCCCAAGCGTGTATCCTGGGACCTTGTTGAGGGGCCGAACAATGTCAGCATTAAAGAAACAGACGCCTTTGGCCGCACCGGCTCAGCTTCCATCACCCTTACTTTGGCACGCGCACCGCTGGTCTGTCCCAAGGATCTGACGGTAGAGCAAGAAACTCCTCAGGGAACAAAGGTAGCGCTAAGAGCAAGTGCGCCCGACCCCGCCAAGCCGGTGAAGAACATTACCAGCGACCGGCCCAAAATCTTCCCTCCAGGGACTACCACCGTCACCTTTAAGGGTAAGACCAAAGATGGAGAAACGGTCACTTGTAGCTGCAAGGTAACTATTGAGGACACTACACCACCGAGAGTAGCCTTGCTGCTCAGTCCCAAAAAGGAGGTGTATTTCAGCAGCGATTCATTCTTTATTACCTATCTGGTAAAGGACAAAGCGGACGCCAAGCCCGAGGTCAAGCTGGAACTGATCAATGGTGAAAAGGGGAAAGCTAAAGACATTACCGCTTCCGCATCCCTGCCGCTGAAAATGGATAACTATGTGGGAGATAATTCCCTTACTTTCACCGCCACTGATGCGGCCGGGAACAAGAGCAGCGTGACAGTTAAGTTCAAGGTGATTTTGAAACTGGATTCCTCCCATTTGCAGATTACACCCAAGGTCTTGAAGCTCAAGCCGGGGATTTTCACTCTCACCCTTACCTTCCCTGAACCCTATGACCTGGGCGGCATCAGCAATGTAACCGCTGACGGAGCGCCGGCTGAAGAGATTAAGTTTGAGAGGAAAACCACCAAGAAAAAAGTGAAGGTGGTCAAGGCCCAGCTTAAATTCCGGCGGGAGAAGATTACCGTTAAACCCATTGATAACAAGTTTGAGATCAAGGGTGAGTTTGTCCATCAAGGAGCCAAATGCCAGTTTGTCGGCTATGCCAGTATTGATAAAGTAGAGGCAGAGAAAAAGAAGAAAAGTAAGTGAAAAAGCCAAAAGAAAAACCAGCCAAAGTAACGCCGCATCATTCATAAAACAACTAATTCAGGGATAGTGACGCAAGGGGAAAGTTAAAGTGTATTATCATATTATCTGCTTCGGATGCCAGATGAACGAGCACGATTCGGAGCAGATTGCCGGTTTGCTCGCCAGTGAGGGCTACCAGGCGACTGATGATGCCCGGCAGGCGGATGTCATTATTCTCAACACCTGCAGTGTCAGAGACAAGCCCGCCCAAAAGGTCTTTAGCCTTCTGGGACGCCTGAGGCCCCTTAAGACCTCCCGCCCGGAAACTATAATCGGGGTTTGCGGCTGCCTGGCCCAGGGAATGAAAGAGGAAATCCTGAAGCGGGCGCCCTACGTGGATTTAGTCTTTGGCACCCAGAACATTGAACACCTGCCCTCCTTGCTGCAACGGGTCAGAGAAAAACACACGCCCCAAATAGAGATTGTAGAAGGTCGCACCACTCCCACTGAGCGTAGAAATTTGATGCGTACCAGTCCCTTCAAGGCCTGGGTTACTATTATGGAGGGCTGTGACAATTTTTGCGCCTACTGCCTGGTGCCCTACGTGCGGGGGCGGGAGCGCAGCCGTCCCCGCCGGGAAATCATCCAGGAGGTGAGCGGGCTGGGCACTCAGGGGGTAAAAGAGATTACCCTGCTGGGGCAAAACGTCAACTCCTACGGCCATGACCTGCCTGCCGAGGTTAATTTTAGCCGGTTACTGTTCTTGCTGAACGATGTTCCCGGCATTCAGCGCATTCGCTTTGTTACCTCGCACCCCAAGGATTTTAATGAGGAACTAATTCAGGCTATGCGCGATTTACCCAAGGTCTGCGAACATATTCACCTGCCGCTGCAGGCCGGCTCCAACCGCATTCTGGCGGCCATGAAGCGCCGCTACACCCGGGAGGATTACCTGGAGAGGGTGCAGCTTTTGCGCCAAGCCCTGCCGGCAGCGGAGATCGGCAGCGACATAATCGTAGGCTTTCCCGGAGAAACTGAGGATGATTTTAGCCAAACCCTGGATATGCTGGCCCAGGTGCGTTTTGACAGCCTGTTCTCCTTTATCTATTCCGACCGTCCCATGACCCAGGACAAAATTAAGGCCCCCCGCCTCCCCCGGGCCGTCAGCCGTCGGCGCTTTGAGCGCTTGTGGGAATTACAAAACCAAATCAATGCAGAAAAAAGTCAGGCCGTGGTGGGCAGAGTGGTAGAAGTGCTGGTGGAAGGCCCCAGCAAGAGCGACCCCTCACTCTTGACCGGCCGCAGCCGCAGCAACCGCCTGGTGCATTTTGCCGGAGAGGAAGAGTTGACTGGAAGGTTTGTTACCCTGAGAATCACCGCCGCCGGCAGACACAGCCTGCGCGGGCGGTTGGAGTAGGGGGCATCAGTATAGGGTATCTTGAAAAATTAGAATTGATGTTTCGGTCTGTCCTCAGGCCGAAACCAGTAAGGGGTACATGTTACCCTTAACCCTTTCGGCTTGAGACAAGCCGAAAGATCAATGTTTCAAGGTGCCCTTAATAGGCGTAAAGCTTGCCGTAAGGACGGTGGCTGATAGGAAGCAGCTTGATGAAGGGCTTGCTCATGATTTGCTCAAAATTCAACCCAAAATCCCGGCTGTATTCCTGGAGGATGGTATGCAATCTTTTCTCGTCCTCGTCCTCCAGGGGTAGGACTCCGACTTCAGCCCCCAGTTGATGGGCCTGGGGTTCGCCGCGCAGATAAATTACTCCCCCGTGCATACCAGTGCCGACATAGCTGCCGATAAAGGGGTGCCGGCTGTTGGTGTTTAGTCCGAGCAGGATTAGAATTCCCCCGGCCATGTATTCCCCGAAAAAATCTCCCGCCGTACCCCCGGCCACTATAACCGGAATCTTGTCCTTATAGGATTTCATGTGGATTCCCACCCGGTAGCCCACGTCTCCCTTGATGAACAGCTTGCCGCCGCGCATGCCGTAGCCCAGCACGTCCCCGGCGTGGCCGTGGATGACGATCTTGCCCTGGTTCATGGTATTGGCAATCCCGTCCTGGGCGTTGTCATGGACAATCACCGTCGGCCCGTTCATGAAGGCCGCCAGGTCGTTGCCCGGCACCCCGTGAACAATAATGCGGGTGGTGGAATTAATGCCGTTGCCAATGTAGCGCTGGCCGTTGACGTTGAGCAATTCCACCTCCTCAGCACCAGCAGCTATCGCCTCTCTAACCTTTTTATTGAGGTCGGCGTAATAGACCCCCTTGGCGTCAATTTTCATGTTTATCCCTTTTAAATTATCTTCCTGCGGGCTTGACCCCCAGGATCTCCAAAGTTTGGGCGTCCAGGCCGACCCCTCTCAGGCGCTCGCGGCTGCCGCGAAAGCTTTCAATTGCATTAACCCCTAGAGAACCTAGAATTTCCTTAATTTCCAGGCTCCAGGCGCGCAGCAGACCGGTCAGGCGTTCGGCGCCAACCTCGGGGTCAAGGCGGGCGGTCAATTCAGGCTTTTGGGTACAGATTCCCCAGGCGCATTTGCCGGTGTAGCACATCTGGCAAACCCGGCAACCCAGGGCAATCAGGGCTGCCGTGCCGATGGCTACGGCGTCGGCTCCCAGGGCAATTGCCTTGGCGGCATCGGCGCTGGAGCGGATACTGCCGGCGGCAATAATCGAGACCTGGTTGCGAATCCCTTCCTGGCGCAGGCGGTCGTCTACTGCGGCCAGCGCCAGTTCAATGGGAATTCCCACATGATTGCGAATTACGGTGGGAGAGGCGCCGCTGCCCCCCCGGTAGCCGTCTAAGTATAATATGTCGGCCCCGGCGCGCACAATGCCGCTGGCGATGGAGGCCACGTTATGCACCGCAGCAATCTTCACCGAAATGGGTTTGTACCCGGTGGCTTCCTTGAGGGCGTAAATCAACTGGCGCAGGTCCTCAATGGAATAAATGTCATGGTGCGGGGCCGGGGAGAGGGCGTCGGTGCCGCTGGGGATCATGCGGGTCTTGGAGATTTCCAGGCCGATTTTTTCCCCGGGCAGGTGCCCCCCGATGCCGGGCTTGGCCCCCTGACCGATTTTGATTTCTACCGCCACCCCGGCGTTGAGGTACTCGCTGTGCACCCCGAAACGCCCCGAGGCGCACTGGACGATGATATGGTCGCCATAAGAATAAAGGTCTTTGTGCAGGCCCCCTTCCCCGGTGTTCATCAGGGTGCCGGCCTCCTTGGCCGCCATCACCAGGGCGCGGTGGACATTCAGGCTCACCGCCCCGTATGACATGGGGGCAAAGATAATCGGGGTTTCCAGCTTTAAATTGGGGGGGAAATTCTTCTGCGGTTTCAGTTTGCCTTGCTTGGCGGTCTTCAGTTGAAGGGCATCCGGCTTGCGCCCCAGATAGGTGCGCAGCTCCATCGGCTCGCGCAGGGGGTCAATGGAGGGGTTGGTCACCTGACAGGCGTCCAGCAGCAGGTTATCCCAGAGAATTGGGGTGGGCAAATCGCAGCCCATGCCGGTCAGGAGCACCCCGCCTGTTTCCGCCTGTTTCCAGATATTCTTGCGGTGTACTGGAGTCCAGTTGGCGTGATAGCGGAACTGGAGGGGATTGTTGATTATGTCAATTGCACCCTCCGGGCAGAAGGTGGTGCAGCGGTGACAGGCCACGCATTTGATGTCATCGGTCGCTACCCGGTCATGAAAGCTGAAGACCCCGAAGCTGCAATTTTGCAGACAGCGCTTGCAGCGCCGGCATTTCTCATGATTGACTTTCACCCTGAACTCGGGCGGGATATAACTTCTTACCATTGTTGCTCCTTGAATATGCTGTTGACGGGCTAAATCAGTTTTTTGAACTCTTCTTTAGAAATTCCAGAAGCATTCAGTATTTGCCGCAATACCCCAGGTTTGATCAGATGCTGGCGGGGTATTATAACCAGATTATAACCATCGCTCATGGAGATATGTTTACCTTGCCGGAGGATAAAAAAGCCCTTTTTCTTTAAGGCTTGAATAACCCTTTGATGGGAGAGTTGAGGGAGCTTTGTCATACCGCTACTTCTACCATCTTTAACCGTTCCATCTTTTTCAGGTCTTCAAGGCTGGCAAGATAGGTCTGAATGGCATCCTTTATATTCTCTATAGCCTCATCTTCAGTTTCCCCTTGCGAAACACAACCCTTTAGGGTGGGGCAGTAAACCACATACCCCCCAACCTCCTTGTCTTTTTCTATGATTATCGGGAATTTCATAGCAGTATCCCCCTTTATCAAATTGTTTTCCTCTGTGTTCTTTGTGGTTAAGTGTTTACCTGCTTTCCAATTCCACAATCATCGGCTCGCCGGCGCGCGGCGCCCATAGCCGTTCCGGTTTTGGGCAGATGGCGCGAATGGCGGATTCCTCGCTGGCCATATAGACCAGATCCTTATGGGTAGCCACTAACAAGGGACGCAGTTTAATGCGGTCGTTGAAACCGATTAGCCCGTTAGTGTGGGCGAAGAGAATGGCGAAGGGGCCGTTGAGCATAGCCGGGCCATAGACCATACGTAACTGGCGCAGGGCCTCTTGCTCCTTTTCCTCCAGCAGGTCAATATCCTTCCAAAAGGGGGCGGCCAAGGCCAGGCAGGCGACTCTGGGGGACAGGCCGTGTTTGCGGATCAGGAGGTCAAAGAGGTAGGCCACCACTTCGGTATCGGTCATCAGGGTGCACTCGTATTTGAACATCTCCAGGTAGCGCTTGTTAATCCCATAGGAGGAAATCTCCCCGTTGTGCACAATAGACCAATCCAGCAGGGTGAAGGGGTGCGCTCCCCCCCACCAGCCCGGGGTATTGGTGGGAAAGCGGTTGTGCGCCGTCCAGATATAAGCCTTATATCCCTCCTCTTCCAACATGAAAAACTCGGCAATGTCCTCGGGAAAGCCCACCCCCTTGAAAACGCCCATGTTCTTGCCGCTGGAAAAGACGTACGCTCCCTTGATTTCTTTGTTAATGCTCATCACTGTCTTGACCACAAAATCCTCTTCACTCAGGTCTTCCAGCTCCAGGTCAGGCCGGTCGGCCCGCACTTTGACAAAATAACGCCAGAGCAGGGGATGAGTGGGGATGCTGGCGGTCTTCTTGTGCGGGATTTGCTCCTGCTTAGCGATTGTGTAGTTAAGTTCCAGATAGTTTTCGCTCAATTCTTTGGCGCCCGGGTCGTCAAACATAATGTGAAAGGCGTAATAATCCTTGTATTCCGGATAAATCCCATAAGCAGCAAAACCGCCACCCAGGCCGTTGCCCCTGTCGTGCTGCAGGGCGATGCTCTCAATGATGTCGTGGGCGGGAATCAAGCGTCTCTTTTTGCTTATAATCCCGGACAGGCCGCAGCCGCCTATGTTCTTCTGATAATTGTGGTTCATTCAGTCTCCCTATCGCATTCATGCATTAATTTTTTCCAGTCTGCGGCCCCGCTGGCACCGGCTGCGGGCAAATTCAGCTTGCGGCGCATGGTTTTTTGCGGTTCGCCCAGGCGGCCGGTTTTGCGGAAGGTTTCCATCATGTTGCTGATGCCGTCGGGAACTAGTTGTTGACTAATCGCCATGTGTTTAAGTGCCTTAAAGACCTTTTCCATGCCGAAGTGGGAGGGGCATAGCTCCGTGCAGGTGTGGCATTCCAGGCAGTTCCAGATGTCTTTTGTCCCCAGGTAATGGTCAATCTTACCGGCCAGGATGTCGGCGATAATCGCCTGGGGGCTGAAGTTGGGCACGTTTAGGGCCGAGGGGCAATCGTGTTCGCAGGCGCCGCACTGGGAGCAGCGCTGCAGATTGGCCAGGGGAAAAAATTCCTCAATCATGTCCAAGGTTTGTTTTTTGTGCTCCCAATTGCGCATGAAACGGTCAAATTTAATGCGGTGCAGGTTCAGTCCCAGCTCGTCTGGAGAAATCCCCAGGGCCAGTCCCACCAGTTCGCTGACATGGAAAACCGGTAGGTTGAAGCTGTCCCCTTTTCTCTGCAGCAGGGCTTGCTGGGTGTCAAATTGCAGATAACAGGCCGGGCAGGAAACAACGATGGCATCAAAGGCCAAAAAGTCCATTTCCAGCAGCTTTTGCCGGGCCATAATCACCCCTTGCTCCACCTCGCCGCTGCGTCCCAGGGCTTCCCCGCAGCAGAGGAATTTGCTGTTGAAATCCGGGCTGGTGGCCCCCAAAGCCTCCACCAGGGCGTCAAACTTGGTGGGGCGCAGGGGGTTGTCAAAGGAGATTGCATGGCCGGGGCGCAAGAGGTGGCAGCCGTAATGAGTGGCGATTTTCATGCCCCAGAGCGGGCTTTGCATATTGGCCTGAAGCCGGTCGGCGCCGATTTCCTCGCTGAAGAATTCTACAATATGCTGCACCTTGACCCGACCGTGGTAAGTCAGGTTTACAGCCGTCAGGTCCTGGTTGATGCGCCGGGATAAAATCGGGTCGCTCTTAAGCTTGCCCATGACTGTCTTAAAGGTGCTGTAACAGCCGTTGCAGGGGGTAAGCAGGGTTTTCCCTCCCTGGCTTTCCGCCAGGGCGAGATTGCGGGCTGCGGTCAAATACCAGGTGTATTCATCCATGTTGGTGACCAGGGATTTTTCCGGGCAACAGGTAAAGCCGTCAATATCCCGGGCCGGGACTTTCAAACGCTCCAATACCAGGCGGGTGGCCTTTTCAATGAAGGGGAAACGGGCCGGCACCTGACAGCCCCAGAAATAAATTGTATTAGCCATGATGTTTTTCCTGGAGTAGGGGCTTCAGCCCCGTGAAAAGAACACGAGCCTGAAGGCTCTACTCCACGGGTGTAAACGCTCTACTCCAACTATCTTAATTTTAACTCTTTGATTTTTTTTCTCAGGGTGTTGCGGTTGATTCCCAGCAGTTGCGCCGCCGCTAATTGGGTATTGGTTTCGGCCAGGGCCAATTTAAGCAGTACCGTTTCTGTTTGCTTCATAACCTCTTTATATAGATTGTGGTTGCCTTCCACCGCACTCACCATCCCCATGATTTCAGCCAGCTTTTGTTCCAGCAGCTCCCGCAGGGAATATTGGCGCGAAAACTCCGCCAAGAGTTCATCTTTTGTTTGTCCGCAATTCATCTTGGAGCCACCAGAA
>QIFF01000163.1 GCA_003230635.1 bacterium
ACCAGATATGAAAAGCTGGATCGCAACTTTATTGGCATGATTACTTTGGTATGTTCCTATATCTGGTTGCTATGATTGTTAACAGGCCCTAGGAGCGATAGCGACGAAACAATCTATTTTGTTTATAGATTGCTTCGCTTCGCTCGCAATGACAGCTTCCTTTTTATAGCATTATATGCTATTTCCCCCTGGTTGGTCAATCCCAATGCGCTTGAGGGCTGCCAGTACATCCTCTGCCGTTACCATGTTTTCCTGGTTTTCCTTTCGGAGCACTACATGTTTCTTTCCCCAAGGGTGCCAGGCCAGGGTGCTGGCTTTGCCAAAGATAGCAATGGTGGGGGTGCCAACCGCCGCCGCCAAGTGCATGCCTCCTCCATTCAGGGCAGTTACTGCCTTGCAGCAGCGAAACAGGGCCGCCAACAGTTTCAAGTCATGAGTGCTGAATGTAGTTACTTTTTTCTTCAAGGTTTGCTGGATGTGCTGAGTAATTTGAGCGTCAGATGGGGCGTGAATCAGGATGGGAGTAAGGTCACCCTGTTGTCGAAGTGAATCAATAAGGTGCACATATTTATCGGTTGTCCAGTAGCGCCCCTCTTCTACCCGCTGGCTTAATAAAATCCCTGCTAGGGGTGGATGGATTTTTTGCTGATTTAGCCAGTTTTCTATTTCTTGCTTGCAGCGGGAGGGGATAAAAAACTCCAACTGTTTGTCGACAGTATCGATTCCAATGGTGCGCACTACGTCCAGGGAGTGTTCCACCTCGTGTTTTTCCTGGGTTGCCTTAGGCACGGTAATATTATAGAAAAAGGCTTGGTTTTTTCTTTTTTTGTCCGGTGCACGCCCTAGCCGCCAGCGGGCTGCACTGGCATAGACCAAATGTCCATGGGAACTGGAGAATCCTGTCCGTACGCCGATGGCCAGATCAAAGCCTTCCTCTTGTAACTCTTTTATCAGTTGATATTGCTGCCACCAGGCATGCAGACGGGTAGGGTGCCTGCCGTGCTTGAATTTGTCATAGCTGTAAATTTTGTCAATCCAGGGGATTCCCTCCACCGCCGGGCGGGTATAGGCGTTGACCAGGACGGCCAGGCAGGCTTGCGGGAAGGTCTGGCGCAGGGCGCGCAGGGTGGGGATTGTCAGCAGCACATCTCCCAGGTTGTCATTGCGCACTACCAGCACCTTTTGCGGTTCAAAGGGGGGAGGATCGTCCGTGCCCTTTCTTAAACCTAAGAGGGTGTAACCTGTTTTAATAATCAGTTCAATTGGACTCATGATTAGGGAGGGTAGCGGCAGAAGTTAGAAATCCGTTCTCGTTCAAGAATAAAGCCCCAAGACCAATAACCACTGCGATTAGCTTTCCGACTATCCCATACCAAAGGGAATTCATTAGATTCATAATGAAGAAGGAAAAGGAAGTGCCCAAAACGATGCCGTATAGCAGTAACCTGTCCTTCTCAGGCCTGATTTGTTGAGTTCTGGAGATTAAGCGTCCGATCAGATTCCCCCAAAGGCTCAAAAAAGCGACTAACCCGATGATTCCTGTCTCAAAAAGGATGCCTAAAAAGAGGTTATGGGGGTTGGAATGGGGTTTGGGGCTGGCAAATTCAGCATAGGTTATTGGGAGGGAATCCTTCCATTTGTTTAAATACTTCTCTTTGGTAGCTACCAGGGCAAACTTTTTATACCCATACCCATAGCCTAGCCAGGGACGGTCTTTTGTCATATCCAAGCTAGCCCTCCAGAGCCCCGTTCTGCCGGAAAGACCAAGGCTATTACTATTACCCAGATATGTTTCCAGGGTAAAGATGCTTTGATACCGTTCAAGTTTATTTTGCATCTCGGCTGGTTTCATGAAACTCATGATGAAAATCGCAGCCACAGCCGCCAGGGCGCTTGAAAGAATCCATTTGTACCTTTTAATCAGAATAAGCAGCAAGAGCATACCCGCCAGGGAGGCTATTATAGCCGCTCGGGTCTCATATAGATAGACCACAAGCCCTTGGCTTATTAAGGAAAGGCCAATTAACCACTTCAACCATTTCTTTTCCTCCAGAATTAAGACTCCCAGGGTAAGCGGAATATAAAAGGTAGAGATGAGGGAATATCCATCTATGATCCGCGAATGCAGATTCTTATATTCATAGCTGTAATATTTCATTCCTACTGGAATGGATTCTATAAACCCCAGCAGGGTTAGCAGAGAAAAACCTAACACCAGGACATAAAGAATTCTGCGTATCTGCTGATGGGATTCTACCGTGTTAATTACAATATAATAAATACCCAGTTGATATAGAAGGCTAGACTTTAGGGCTTTGAAGCCAATTCCGTGTTCTATTCCCAGTGCGGTGGAGATAACCGCCACCGCAGCATAGATGAGCAGATAGATACTTAAGGGATTCTTGTGCCATGCCTTTTGGCGGTAAAGGACCAACATTAACAGCCAGGTTGCTAAGGCAGTGACGAAGGATATGGAACGGATGGCGGCTGTATGATGAACAAATGGCTGGAAAAACAGAAAGATCAAAAGAGATATTTCTATTGTCCGACGCAGTAGGGGTTCGGGGAGGTGTTTTTGGAGAAGCGTTATTGTGTTTTCCATAGAGTGGTGGGTCTGTCCTTTCAGTAATCGTTACTTTGTTGGTTGTTATAAATATCGCAAACTACCTTTAAGGAGGCAAGTGCCCCTGACCCATCCACGCAAACCGCCGCTTTACCTTCCAGTGCGTCAAGGTAGTTTCTGAACACATCTTCATGGGAACCTGAGTAAAACCTGAAAGGGATTTTGTATCGCCGGGCCATATACAATTTTAAATAGCTTGTTGTCCAAGGAAGTTCCCTTAACTGCATATCTAAGGAGGTAAATTTTATCTTCTCTCCCCAAAAAACGACCGAACCCTTTTCGCCATGAATTTCCATAACGGTTGGCAGCGACTTCTTTACATTTGTTGAAATATCAATTGTAAACAAAAAAGAATCCTTAAACTCCAGGGTTAGGCTGGCATAATCCTCCACCTCTAATCCGGGTCTGGTCTTTCTTACAATACCCCAGGACGAAGAAGGTTCTTCCCCCAGCAAATATGTAATCAAATCTATATAATGTATTCCATAATTTATCAAAACGCCTTTGCACCCATCGTGGGCGCTTTGATAATATTCCAAATCACGCCTTGGCCTGCAAATAACCTTCCCGGAAATCGGTTTCCCAAAAATATTTTTATCTATCAATTTCTTTAAAAGGATAGAGCTTTCGTCAAATCGGCGTTGATAAATTGCCCCCAGTAAAATCCCCTTTTCTCTAGATAACCGCACCAGCTCCGAAGCCTTTTCAAAAGAGACGTCAAGGGGCTTCTCTATAATAAGGTTCTTAGAGTGCTTAGCTGCCTCTATGCCATAATCGGCGTGCAGGTTGCTTGAAGTGCTTATGTCAACGACCTGAATATTTGGGTTGGATAATATTTCCTGATAATCCCTGAAGGCCTTGACGCCCAAGGTGTGAGCAATTTTCTCGGTTCTCGTATAATCTTTCCCGTAGATACCTGCAATAGTAAGCTCGGGAATTGATTTTAATACATTAATGTGGGTTTTAGTAATGAGACCGGTACCCACGATTGCAATATTATATTTACTTACGTCCATAGCAATTGTAACTTGCCCCGTTTTTTGACAACCGCCCACCCATTTTTAACTAACCCCCTCTTCAAAGGGCCAAATATTTTCCTGGGTTTATAATCTTTTGGATTTCTAAATAATTTAGCCTGCTTGTCATCTATACATGCTTCACACTTCAGGCAGGGGAGAAGCTCATCTGCATTTGGCATAACCCGGCCATATAGTATATGGAGGGTTTCCATCATGGTTCCGCCATTCCAGATTCTCTCAATGGTGTTGTTCTTGATGTTCCCAAAATTTGTCTCCAAATTCATATCCTGGTCGCACAGGTACACACGCCCGTCGAAATTGATGTGCATCCTGTGGATAGGTCGATTTTTTGAGCAAGCAAAGGACGTTTGTCTTATCCGAGACTGGGCTACGACCATATTTTGAGACACATCCAAGTTGTTGGCTCTATTGCTTATATCATCCGACAGGTAAACTGTTACCTTTGTCTTTTCAAAAAAACTTTTAACCGCTTTTATTTCCTCTGTGTCCATGAGGGGGGTAAAGAAGCCTACGTCAATTAAACAATGTGGGTATTTTTTTAGCAGATAGGTGAGATTACTTATGAGCGAATCAAAATCCAGGCCCATTGTTTTGGCATAGTTTTTTTTATTGAAACCCATTATGTTCAAATGGATGGTAGGATAAGTTTTTTCCCTAGTAAATGTGTCGATAATCTTGGGTTTTAGGTTAGACCCATTAGTGTTGAAAGATATTGTGAAGCAACCCTTTTGCCTTGCATAGCTTATATATTCGGAAAAGTTGGGGAGCAGGGTTGGTTCGCTCATGTTGCAATAGCTAAGTTCTCCCATTATTTTTTTTGAGTAACATATGTTTGCGTAATCATCGATAATTTTTTGGTATAAATCCCACTCCATAACGCCGTGCTTTAATTTATCCTTGAGTTGGGGGTAGGGACAGATAGTGCACTTTGCGTTACAGTGCGTATTTGCGTCTATGGTTATTTTCGTTGGATAAGTTTTCCGGGCTTCCAAGCCAAAAACCTTCATGATAAATTCCCGTCCAATAACTTTTGAACCCTTTCCATCACTTCATCTATGCTAATCGACCCCAGGCACTCTCGGCTGTATGACGAACAAATGGCTGGAAAAACAAAAAGATCAAAAGAGATATTTCTGTTATCCAACGTAGCAGAGATTCAGACAAATGTTCTTTTAAATGCTTCATCAGGAAGTTATTCATTGTTGTCACTTGTTTTCTGTAGGACAATTTCTATAAATGCTTCAGCATTGCCCAAAGTCTGATCAGCATCTTTTTTTGAATGATCATAATTAGTATCTACCAGCTCAATCTTTATGATTTTGCAATTATCCAGCTTTTTTAAAAGATCAATTATATTTATGGATTTGTCACACCAGGATTTCTTCTTATGGATTGTAAAAGTCCATTTGTGATCTTCATTGTATCTTGAAGGGAAAACACCTTGCTCATATAAGTCTTCATCGGGAACAGTACAAACTAAATACCCTCCATTTTTCACTAAAGAGAACCAATTTTTTATTGCAACTTCCGGGTCTTTCATATGCTCTAAGCAATTTGAACTATGGACAAAATCGTACTCATTTTCTTTTCTGTATTTATTAATATACTGTGCATCTCCTTGCTCTAGATCAAAAGGTTCACAAGAGATAGTTTTGGGAAAAGGCGTTAATCCGAAACGGTTTCTTTTATTAAAAAGGTCTTTTCCTGGGCCTATATCAATCCCCGCTCCCACAAAGATTTTCTTAAATAAATAAGTATATCTTCTCCTCTTATTAGTTTTAGAAGTTTCCTTCACAATTATCACTCCTTCAAGATTAGTTGTTTATCAACAGCGGCCATCACTTCATTTATGCTAATCGATTCCAGGCACTCTCGGTTACCCAACTTGCACTGAGTAGGCACTGAAAAGGTATGGGAGCATGGGACACAGGGCAATTCTTTTTGAATGATATCACACTTTGCTCCTTGCGGCCGCTGATCCTGCATATTGCAGGGGCCGGCAATATTTATCACCGGAGTCCCCGAAGCAGCCGCCATATAAGCAATTCCGGTATCTACCCCGATAAAGAATTTTAGTTTTTTCAGCAGGGCGGGAAGCTGCCCCAGGCTAAATCTACCACAGCTATTTATAGCTTTTCCCTTCATCAGGGCTAGGATTTCTGCGGCTGCTTGTTTGTCGGCCTCAGCCCCAATGAAGATGATTTGGGCTGGATAGCGCTCCAGGATTAAATCAGCCAGGCCGGCAAATTTCTCCCGCCCCCATTCTTTCAACTTGTTACCGCAGGTGACGGAAATTCCTACCAGGGGCTTGCCCCTGGCTCCGAACAGGGGAAGGTTGTTTTTAATCCCCTGGCTTTGGCAGAAATCCGCTACTACCTGTTCGGCTTTTGGAGAAGCAAAAACCTCCGGCAGATTGTCAGTTGCCTCAATTTCCAGAAACCCGAGTGCCCTCAAATAGGTTTGGCTAACCAACTCCCCGGGTTTGTGTTTTTCTAAATGGGAGTTGAAGATTGAACACAGCTTGAAGGTAAGCCCGGCATTCTCAGGACAGATAGAAATCCTCAGGGGAATCAGCCCCCAAAAACTAACCAGAGTATTGGGCAAATTCGGCAAAAGGATTAAAGCGGCATCAAACCTTCCTGCCCTAAAGGCTGCGGCCAGTTTTATTTTTCCCGCCAGGCCCTTATAATCCTCACTTACTATCGGAATAATTTCGTCAATATAGGGGTTATTCTCTATTACCCCTGCGGCTGCCGGGTTTACTGCGGCAGCGATATACCCTTGCGGATATTTGTGCCGGATTTCCCTGAAGACCGGGGTGGTGCACACCAAATCCCCGATTTTGGCCGTCTGGATTACCAGGATGCGCTGGATACCTTTCCCTTTGTGTGCAGCCATGAGCGCATACACCAGCGGAGAAACTAGTAAGCTTAACAGGAAATAAAGCATTGTTTTACCGCTTCCAGCACCTCATCCACTTGAGGCAAGCATCAAATCCTTTCGAACTTAACCGCAACGGGATGCCACCTTGGGAATTGATCCTGTTTAGGGCCTTTCTGTCTCAGAGTTCTCACCAAAACATTTTTAGTTTTTATTAATAAAGGAAAAAAGCTATACTTCCGTTCAATCTCTGTTAAGGCCTTAAACGCAGCTTTGCACTTTACAGGAGATGACTCGAATTCTGATACATAATACTGTGTAAAAAATTTAAATAAATCTGATGTTGTTTTTGCCGTCAATTGGTTTCGGAAAAATTCAATCTTAGCATGGTATTCGAAAGTCGCAACGAATATCCGGCCTTTGAAATTATCGTTAATTGTTTTAACTAGTTCTTCTCTCAGCGGTTGTTCCACGTGTTCCAAGACTGAAACACATGATACATGTGTAATGTTGTCATTTTTCGTCAACATTTCTTGTAACGTTTTGGCCGATGCATGGTTTTTTACAAGTTCAATATTAGGAGGGACATCTTTAATATTATCGATATTTTTATCCATAATAATTACTTTTTTTACATGTTTAGACATTAATGACGGGAAAAAGCCTACACCTGTAACAGGCGACCCCCCTCCTATATCCAACACTACAGAATCGCTTTGTAAATCCAACATCTCTATTGCCTTAAAATACTCCCAGTACCTTTGGCTTAGTTTTCCCCCGCCATATACAAAGCCATCCCATTCCGCCGGATATTCCTTTGTGCCGAACCTTTTCCACAACTCTATTTTTAATGCCTTTGTTACGTTATCCATTCAATTCCTCCTGTTAATTTTAGCGGATAGAAGAAGTAAGGTATTGCTTGGCGGCCTCCAGCACCTCATCCACCGTAATCAAGCCCATGCACTTAGGCGGAGGGATACAGACCCTCATGTTGCAAGGATTACAAGTTTTAGGTTTTTTAATCGCTTTTATTATCCCCTGGTTTTCAGGGGTTATAGTACCCAACATGTTTGGGTCTTCCAGTCCCCCTAGCAGAGCCACAGTCCCGGTTCCCAAGGCGGTGGCAATATGCAGCATTCCTGTAACCCCGGTAATTAACAGACTCAGTTTGCTCACTATGGCGGCGCTTTCTCGCAGACTGGTTTTACCGGCTAAATTAAATACATTCTTATTTCCAATCCCCTTTAATATAAGCTCTGCCGTTTCTTTGTCCTGTTTGGCTCCCAGAAGCAAAATCTTGAGCTGTGGCTTGTAAGCAAGTAATTCTTTCCCCAAAGCAATATATTTTTCCGCCGGCCAATCTTTGGTGAAAGATTGTGTTCTAACCTGAAACCCCAGTCTCATATCCTGTGGCCTAACTCCCAACTCAGCAAGGGTTTTATCGGCTTTGGCGTAATCTTCTTCGCCGAGATATACTTCCATTTTTAAATCTTGTGGGTGGCAGTCGAGAAACTTGACCAGATGGAGTTGGCGTTCCACTAGAGTATATAAGTCCCGCTTGTAGCCTTGATGCTCCCGCCAGTTGGAGAGCAAGAACCAAAACCTGGTGCGGAACCACATGCCCCCGACAATAAACCTGATTCCGGCCAGATAGGGACGGGTGGTGCCGGCATAATCATGGGCATGAGAAATTACAGCTACATCAAAACCCTCCTTGCGGATTGTCCTGATAGAAGTCAAAAACTTTCTATAACCGTTAGAGGGGACACAAAAAGCCTTGTCAATATAAGGATTGGTTTTAAAGAAATCAAAGTAAGCCTCATTCAACAGCAGCCAGATCTGCGCCTGGGGAAATCTCTTTCTTAAGCCTCTTATAGCAGGAGTAGCGAATAGCGTGTCGCCGATTCCTGCAGTGGCGACAAATAATATCTTATTTATTTTGTCAATTTCCAGATATTCAATATCCCTCTTTCTCCTGTCAAAGCGGATGAGAGCCTTCAAGCCATGAAGCAGAAGATTATCAGTTATTTTCCGAAAAGGTTTCCTGTCATACCAAGCTACCTTATTGCCCGCCACTGCTGCCATGCTACCACCTATTCCCCTTAAGTTGCAAGTAAATCCTCTCCATTTCCCCCACATTCTTGCCCAGGGAAAACTCGGCCTCAGCCTTCAGTCTGCCTGCCTGCCCCATTTGTAAGTTTTGGGCATCGTTTTTGAGCAGCTTGATTATTGCCTCGGCCAATGCGCTTGGACTTTTGGGGGATACCAGCAAACCATTAACCCCGTTCTCCACTTGTTCGGGATTTCCCCCCGCGTGTGTGGCAACCACCGGTTTGCCGCAGGCCATTGCCTCCAGAATTGTCCTGGCCAGGCCCTCCCAGAGGGTGGGCAAAACAAAAATGTCCAGGCTGTTCATTGCTGCGGGAATGTCTTCCAGGGCGCCGGACAGAATTACCTCTTGGGAGATATTTTCTTCCTGTATAATCTGCTCCATCTTGTGCAGATAGCCTTTGCTCCGGCTGCGATCCTCACCGATAACAATCAGGCGGAAGTCAGGGAATTGGCGCTTAATCATAGGCACCGCCCGCAGCAGATACTCCACCCCCTTGCGCTCCTCCAGCGAGGTTACCGTTCCCAACAGCTTCAGTTCAGGGGGAATGTGAAATCGCTGGCGCAAAAAATCATTGGTTTGCGGCCGGAACTCGTCCAAATCAATGCCGTTGTGCACCACCTTTACCCGGGGCGCCCCCTGGGGAAACATCTTATCCCGGGTATCATAGGACACCGGAACGATTACATCCGCCAAGCGGCAGATCCAGGGGAAGAGGCGTTTGCCCCGCTTGCTCTCCGGGTTCTCCCGCACAAACCACACAATGGGCAGGCGGCACAGCTTGGCAGCCAGGGCGGGATATTTATAATAAGAGGTAAGGGTGTTCAGGTGCATCAGCTTGATTTTTTCCCTTTTAATAATACCCAGGAATTGGAAAATATAACCCAGCCCCAGAACCCCCTTCTTGCTTACTACATAATAGGGTATGCCCGCCGCCCGCACCCGCTCTAGAATCGGCCCCTGCTCGCGGCTGACAAAGACGGGGGTAAACTCCTCCCTGTTCAGCCGGGACATCAGGTTATAGCAACTGATGGGCGAACCGCCCAGGGCTGCTCCGTGGGAGACGAATAAAATGGGAAGAGGAGGCATTAGATTTCCCCCGCCTTTTTAAGCAATTGCTGTACCGCCGCAAACACTTCCTCTACCTCAATCTGCTCCATGCACTTGGGATAAGGGCACTTCTTCCCCGGACAGGGGTCACAGGTCTTGTCTTTGGAGATTACCAGGTGCTTGTCCCGGTCATAGCAGGCGGCTGATTTACGGGGGTCGGCCACGGCAAATAAAGAGACGGTAGGGGTACCCAGGGCAATTGCCATGTGCATCACCCCGGTGTCTCCGGTTAGCAGCAAATCCAGTTTTTCCAGCATGGCCGGCACCTGTTTTAGGGACAGCTCACCGGCGCTGACCAGCACCCGGGGGCTGTCAATCATGTCCGCCACTTCCCGGCAATAAGCGCACTCCTGGGGCGAGCCGGTGATGATGATTTTCGAATGGGGGGATTTATCCAAGAGTTGCCGCCCTAATTGGGCAAAGCGTTCCTTCATCCACATGCGGCTGACCGTAGAAGCCGCCACCTGAAAGCCGATCAAGGGAGAGGCGTTGGCAAAACCTTTAGCTTGCAAGTAATCAGCCACTTCCCGGCGGCTGCTATCTTCCACTACCAGTACCATGCGCTTATTATTACTGGGGGCGCTCAGCAGGGCGGCTGTCCGCAGGCGATCATGGATGCCATGTTCTTCAGGGTTGCACTCGTTAGCGGTACTTTGTTCCTGGTTAGAGAGCAGGTAGCGGTATTCGCTGCGGTTGGGAATGCGCACTACAAAGGGTGCGCCGGAAAGGTAAGCCATGGGAATTGCCTGGGGGCCGTTGCCGTGCAGGATGGCCACCGCATCAGGGCGCCGCCGGCGCAGGGCCAAGACTGTGTGCAGGAAGCGATGATAGCCGCCGTAATAGGGGATAATTTCGTCCAGGTGGGGGTTGTTGGCAAATAATTCCAGATACTTGTCTCTTATGTGGCCTGTCAGGTGTGCCCTGGGATAGCGTTGGTGCAAGGCGCGAATAGCCGGGGTGGAGAGCAGGGTGTCGCCGATTGCGGTGGAGGAAACGACCAGGATGTTTTTAACCCTGGCGGGGTCAAAGTATTTTAAATCGGTTTGTCGCCGGTCAAGGGCTTTTAAAATTTTCAGGCCTAGAAAGAGCAGGCCGTCAATAGGGTTGATTCTCATTATGCCGCTACCTGATTGACAATAGGGAAGTATAAAGTTCGTGCATCCCTGCACACATCTTTTTTATAGTGAAGTTTTGCTCAACGATTTTCCTGCCCTCTATCCCCATAAGCCGGGCCTTTCCTTTGTCCCTCAGCAGGCGGACGATTTTATCGGCCAGCGCAGAGGGATTATTCGCTTCCACCAGGTGGCCGTTTATTCCCTCCTTTATGACTTCTTTAACCCCCCCCACATCTGTACCTATGACCGGCTTTTCCATGGCCATGGCCTCAATGAATGAAGTCCCGAGGGCCTCTTGAAGCGTCGGCAGAGCAAAAACATCAAGGGAATTCAGTATGTCGGGGATGTCCTGCCGCAGGCCAAGCAGGATGACTTTATCTCCCAGGCCGGCCCCTTTTATCTTATTTGTTAAGTTTTCTTTCTGGGGGCCGTTGCCGGCAAAAATAAAGAGGGCGGCTGGAATTTCTTTCAGCACCATAGGAATTGCTTCCAGCAGAATATGATGACCCTTTTTGCGCCTTAATATTCCAATTGTGCCAACCAGGGGAATGTCAGGGGATAATCCCAGTTCCTGTCTCAGCCTGCCCTTGACTTTGTGGGGGTTGAATCTCTCAAGGTCAACCCCGGTGGAAATTGAAACCACTTTGTCCGAGCTAATCCCCTCTCCGATTAAATATTGTCTTACATATTCGCTTACGGTAACAATTTTATGGGGGAGGCGGCGGTAGCTAATCCTGGAGGTGATGGGCAGGGCCAGGTGCCTTGTTCTGACGATGGCCGGCTTATTCTTGGAAAACCTTCCCGCCAGCGCTCCAATAAGACTGTCTTTACCGCTGTGCGTGCTGATAATGTCAATATGTTCTGATTTTATTAGCTTCAGGATAAATCTTATTCCCGTTATATCGTAGCTCTGCCTGATGGGGCAGCTATAAACCTCAATCCCGGCCTCTTTTGCCCTTGTCGCCAGCCTGGCTCCCGGCTGGCAGAGAATCAACACCCGCACCCCCAGCTTTTTCAAGCCGATTGCTTCCTGGAGGGTTCTATTTTCCTGCCCTCCCCAGCCCTTTGAAGATTCTGTATGCAGTAGGGTAAACATTATATTAGTATAGGCATTATCCAGGCATTGTCAAACTGATTTGTAGGGCAAAAATGGCGATTGCAATTCCTGTTAGCCTTTGGTATAGTGTACTCCTAATCATTCACAACCTGATTAATTTCAGCCTAAGCTAAGGGAAAGGGATTTTTCGTGAAGCAGGTCAACCGAGCCTTGATTAGCGTTTCCGACAAGACAGGCATCGCTGAGTTTGCCGGCGGATTGCAGAAATTGGGGATTGAGATTATTTCCACCGGGGGCACGGCTTCTTTGTTAAGGGAGAAGGGAGTGACGGTAAAAGAAGTAAGCGAAGTTACTCAATTTCCCGAGATGTTGGAGGGGCGGGTTAAAACCTTGCATCCGATTATTCATGCTGGCCTTTTAGCCAAAAGCGATAATCCAAAACATCAAGAACAGCTCAAGGCGCACGGGATTTTGCCCCTTGATTTGGTAGTGGTCAATCTTTACCCCTTTGAAAAAACCATCGCATCAAAGGGCGTTAGTTTTGAGCATGTGATTGAAAACATTGACATCGGGGGGCCGACCATGCTGCGCTCGGCAGCCAAAAATTTTCCCGATGTAGTTGTGGTGGTGGACCCGAACGACTATGAGAGCGTTCTCGCTGAGTTAAAACAAAACCAGAGGGAATTGAGCCTGGAACATAAATTTACTTTGGCAACTAAGGTCTTTCAGCATACGGCTGATTACGACGGGGTCATTGCCGATTATCTAAGCGGCGTCAGTTGCCAGGAGGGTGAATTCAATCTGCCCACCAGCAAGATTACCCCCAGCCTGCATCTGAGCTTGAAGAAGTTACAGGATTTACGCTACGGGGAAAATCCCCACCAACAAGCGGCTTTTTATCAGCAAAAGGCGCTTTTGGGACTACCCCAAGCGGTGCAGCTACAGGGCAAGGAGCTTTCCTTTAACAACCTGCTTGACCTGGAGGCGGCCTTTCAAATTGCCAACGATTTCAGCGAGCCGGTGGCGGTGGTAATCAAGCACACCAATCCCTGTGGGGTGGCCATTGGGGAAAGCCTGGCCAAGGCCTATGTCAAGGCGCTCGAGACCGATCCGGTTTCCGCCTTTGGCAGTGTGCTGGGCTTTAACCGCTCGCTGGACTCGGAAACAGCGGTGCAGATTGTTTCCACCTTTGTAGAGGCGGTATTGCCCCTGACTTTGACCAAGAGGCGCTGAAGGTCTTGGCGGCCAAGAAAAACCTGCGCCTGCTGCGCCTCAGCCCCATTACCGAACAGCAAAACGAGTGGGATTTAAAGAAGGTGGCCGGCGGAATCCTGGTGCAGGAGAGAGACACTAAGCCCCTGGACTGGGAAAGCTGCCGGGTGGTGACTGAACGGAAGCCTA
>QIFF01000215.1 GCA_003230635.1 bacterium
CTCTATCGCCAGCTTGATGCTATACCACTCGCCGCTGTTGATGGTATAACTGCCTGTGGCCAAAACCGAGTGCGGGGGGCCGGCAACGGTCAGTTGGTAAATGGCGATGTTGTCCGTGGTCCCCAAGCCTACCGCCGCTGCATAACCGCTAAGCCCTACCCCACTGCCCGGGGTCTTGCGCATCAAGAACCAGGCGGCATCATCCGCCCCAGTGCTGGTGATCATGAAGCTGGTCTCGTAGTTATAGTCGCTACGGTTGAGGTTGTTGATGGTCAGCTCGCCATTTGCCCCGCTGACTTGCAGCTCGTCATTACCGCTTACGGCCACTATCGTCCAACCGGCACTACCACCGCTTGTCCATTTGCCCAAACCACTACTAAAATCATCCTTAAAACCATCAAAGTCGTCCTCAAACTTCCGGCTGGTGGCTATGCGCACGTTTTTCACTTCCGTACCTGTGCTTTCGTTACCCGCTGCGTCTTTAACCGTTATCTTGAAGGCGTAAGTCCCCTCACCTAAACCGCTGACTGTATAGTTGTCCACCGTGTAGAGCCGGTTACGCAGGCCATGCACGCCATGCGGCGGCCCACCGTAATTGATCTGGCCGTCAATATAGGTGCCCACGTACAGGGTGTAAGGGTAGCTGGCAATATCGCAGTCTGTATTTTCACTGGGAAGCCAGGTGAGCTTGACGCTGTTGGTGCCCCTGACCTGGGCCTGTAACTTGGTCACATCCATGGGGGCCTTATCGTCGTCAACTGGGATTGTGGCGAAGTTGAATGAGCCATTGTACTCATTCCCCGCATGATCAAAGGCGGTGATGCTAATTGTGTAGGTCGTTCCCCGGGCGAACTTCGCAGCATGCTTGTAATAGACCAGGTAGGCACCACTTGGCAGGAGGGTCTTATGCACCTTGGCCGATTGCACGGTAAATTTGTCGGCAGAAAGACTAATAGTATCCGGGTCAACCCCGGAACCGGCGTCAGTCAGCTTAAACTGGATTGGGCTGTCAAGGGCTATATTATTACCATCCGCAGGCACCAGATCAACCGAATTCCCCGCCGAATTTTTTACGTACAGATATTCCAAGGCCGGTTCTGTAGTGTCTGAGCTGCCGTCAGAGGTGAAGGTGTAGGTGTAGGTAGGCATTGAGTATTGGTTTAGGTCCTCGGCGTCAACTTTTATGGTGTATAGCTGGCTGTTCAGAAGAGTGCTGGGGTTGTATAACACCCTGAGGTTGCTGGTGCTACCGCTGAAATCAAGGTCAGTGCCACTGTAAATTACACTATCTCCAACAACGGTAACTTTAACACTGGTCTCATCAACCCCGTCACCCGTATCCTGCAAATATATTTCAATTGGCCGTGCCCCGGAAACCCCGCTGTCCCCATTCGCAGGGACCGTCTTGGCCACAGTGGGAGCACTGACATCGACAGTTGGAATTATATCACTGGTTAAAGTGCTCTGAAAATAGTAGTCAAAGCTGCTTTCGGCGTCAATATAGACAAAGTCACAGGGTAAGCCCAGGTAGGGTAAACCCAGGGCGCTGCGTGACTGGCCGTTCTCGCAGTCCTCCACATCCCCCGCATAGTCGCTGTTTGCATAAACCGGCGAATCAGAATTGGCCAGCGCAAAATCAGGGTAGGTGCCGCTGGCTTCGTGGTCAGGGTCAGCAAAGAAGTATTTCTCATTAGGAGAAGCACCATAGCTCCCGGAGACCTGCCCATAATAATAGGTATTCTCACCCGGCTGCTTATCATCTTGCGCCGTACATACCTCACCCACACATTTGGTCCAAAGATACCCATCTTTTACACTATCCTTTTCCAAATCGTAACTTGAACCGGAACCATCCTTGGGAGTACCCCGCTGCATCACCAGGTTCCTGTCCACCGCCCCGGGCCGATAGCCGGCTATCAATCCAGTGCCCTGACCCTCCTGGAGCATAATCCCCAATCCCACCCGATAGATAATATTATCCTTGACCTCTCCCAGCACCAGCGGCCAGGGACTGCCGCTGTTATCATCGAAGATATCCGCCATATCCGCCATTAATATCCCTATTCCTTCAAAGGGCGTCCCAGAATAATTTCCACCCACTATCACGTTGTTATTAATGCGTTCCACAGTTCCGCCCCAGACCTCTATCTGCGCATAGGTTAACGGCTTATAGCCCGAATCCAGATAGCCCAGCCCGAGAAGACCATTATCCGTAATCAGGTTATTTTCAATTACTCCCCCTGAGAGCAACATTTTTATCCCGACCCAGTTGTTATTTATATTGTTATAACTAATCTCTCCCTCACTATATTTGGACAAAAGTATTCCAAACTTTCTGTTATCATATATCCGGTTCCCTTCGCCGGCTGAACCCCCAATCTGCACATAGGCATTACACGCAGATATACCCTCCAGGTTGTTATTCAAAATATCATTGTCTTTGATGGCGATTTTGGCACAGGGATCCCCGCTGCTTTGGATTCCGATCCCCCGTTTATTACCATCAATCCAATTCCCGCTTACCTCAATCCCCTGACCGGGTGAGAACAAGGCTATACCCACCCCCAGCCCAGTTGTTGTTGTCCCGGACTTCCAAATTTTATTCCCCTTTATAGACGGAGATGATTGACCCTTGGCTATGATGCCGGCGTATTTATTCCTATACAGGTAATTACCCCATATATCCGGCGCCGAAGCATCCATTACCGCAATGGCTGCACACCCAACCGAGCGATCCCCTTCACAAGCTCCGCTCACACCACCCACACACTGACTATCGCTCATAGCATAACTGTTATACCAAAGCTGATTCCTATCAGAAGAAGTCCAATCGCTCCCCCCACCGATAATAGGTGCTGAGCCATCGCGCACTACGATTCCGCTGCCGTCATTATAATAAATCCAACAATGCTTGATAACCGGCGCCGCCCCGTAGCGCACCGCTATGCCGTTGTTGTTATACTCCACCCGCAAACGCTCTACCGTTACATCCGCCCCCTCACCGCCGATTAATACCCCAGCTCCCAGCCCTTCAGCCGCCCCACTATAGCCGCCCCATACCGTTAAATTCCGCAAGGTCCCGCCAACCCCACTCCAGGCGATGGTGGCATTGCCGTTATCCCCTACCTTATCGCCATTTGCATCCCCATGTACCACCAACCACCACTCATAAGAAGGCCAACCAGAGTCAGGCAGGCTTGTGTCCGCATTCGCCCAGTCAGAGGAATTATCCACCGAGGTCGCTATCTCCAGGGTAATTTCCTGTGTAACAACTAAATTTTCATAATATATCGTCCTGGTACTCCCGTCATAATTGTACGGTACCACCTTAACTACATCATTGGCAACAGCCCTATCTATTGCATACTGAATTGTTTTAAAGGCATCCTCACAGGTATTACTCCCACTGCGGGTGGTGCTATCAGCACCGCAGCTAGCCTTCCCATTCACGTAAATTACAGCCGCACCGGCCTGCACAGTAAAAAATAAAAACAGCCCTAAAACACATAAAACACAAAAAAGGGACAAGCACCAGGCCTTGTCCCTTTTCTTTATCACCCTGCTTATTCCATTAACTACTTGATAACTCGGGATATCCAATCTTTTTCCCCTGATCTAAGTTGCAGACCGAAACATCAAATTCAGGCCCAAATACCCTGTTCGGGTTTGAACACCCTCTGCCAAAAATCTACCTGCAATTAAAAATATGTAATTATCCACTTTGTTGGGATTCCCAAACTGCTTGACCAATAGAACATCTACTTTGTTGTATTTCAAAAGGCTATTCTGTAAACACAACACAACTCTGCATCTAAAAAACACCGTTACATACTGTGAGAGGGTAACAGCCCCCAAATTATTCCCAAAAAAACTTATTTATCCAGGCAGTTATATAATTTCTTGAAGTTACGATATAAATCTTCGGGTATCAAAGAGTGCAAGTTACATTCCAGCCTATATTCATTATAGCAATCCCAACTATTTTTGACAAGCCTTTGTTCTCAGACCAGGTGGTGGATTTGGGTTGCTTTGCTAGCGGTACCAACGGACGAGGCGGGATGGGTCAAAACCCAGGAAGTAGGCCAAGACTATCACTTGATTGATTAATGTCGTGCGCCAGATACCGAGGGCCTGCCAGCGGCGGCCTGAGGTAATCACAAACAGGGGTGCGGTAACTATTTGTCCATGCTGGCGCAAGCGCCGGATTAATTCAAAGTCTTCCATAATAGGGAACTCAGAAAATCCGCCCAGTTGGTGAAAGAGCCGGGTTTTTAAGAAGATTGCCTGGTCGCCATAGGGCATCTGCAAGACCCGGGAGCGCCAGTCGGCGATTTTCTCAACCAGGCGCAGCCCCGGGGATGAGCCGTCTATGCGCAGGCCGAAAGCCCCGGCAGCAGTTTTGGGGTTGGCTATAATTTGTTGCACCTGTTTTTCAAACCCCGGCGGCAAACAGGTATCCGCATGCAAAAAGAGCAGTATCTGCTTCGTTGCCAGCAAAGCCCCGGCGTTCATTTGCCCGGCCCGCCCCCCGGGGACACAGCTAAACACCCTCGCCCCACGGGAACGGGCCAGCTCTACCGTTTTATCACTGCTGCCCCCATCCGCCACAATCACCTCAAGCTCAGGCCTATTTGGAATACCGGCCAGGGTCTGGGCAATATTGGCTTCTTCATTGAGGGTGGGGATGATGATGGAAATGCCCGGGGACAAGTTTCTAGCCAGCTCTTGCCAGACCTGGAGCTCCTGCGGGCGGTCTATATCCCGGAGCGGCTCCAGCAGGTGGGTTTGCAGGCCCAGCCCCTCGGCAATGCACAAAGTCTCTTTCCGCACCTCATCCATACCCCAGGGTATTTCAGCAAACAATTGCGGAATTGCCCTTTTAAGACCAATCAGGTAATAGCCGCCGTCCTCAGCCGGCCCCAACACCAGGTCGCTGTCTTCCAGAGCGGTAAAGGCTTGCTGGATAAGCTCGGCCACAAGGCCGGGACAATCGGTGCCGATAATCAGCACCCGCTCCATCCCGCCTTCAAAGGCCTGCTGAAAGGCTTGCCGCATGCGCTCTCCCAGGCTGCCGCTGTCCTGGGAACGGCAGCTAATATCCCGGCCGAGCCATTGCTGCACGAGATGCCGGCTGCCCCCTGCATAACGCACCTCAATGAACAGCGGGCGTTGCCTTTTCAGTTGCTTTACTTGCTTCAGGGTATGCTCCGTCATCTGACGTTGCAATTCAGCCGCACCCTCCGGGCCCAGGGCGGGAATCAGACGGGTCTTGGTCTTAGCGGGTTCAGGATAGCGGGTAAATAGAATCAGCCCTTCACTTTTTGGGGGCGTAGACCTGGATATAATTGACATAAGAGGTAGAGCTTTCTCCGGTATTATCCGCATCATTCATAATAGCTATACGGGCAACAGGAGGGGGCTTTTTATGAAAGGCTTTTTGATAATCCTCTATGATGTCAACCTCTTGTATCACCCATTTGCCGCTATTTCTCCCGCCTTGCTGCAACAAAATCATCTTGACTTTTTCGGTATAGGGGTTGGTAATTATGTGTTCCTTGTGCCTCCGGTTGGCCCAGATGTAATTCAGGCTGCTGTGGGGCGGGTACTTACCATGTATCAACCTGATAGCGTTATATTTAAGCCTTTCCATAAATCCGACTCGGTCAGGGTCATACTTAAACATAATATAAATCCGCAGGGGATAATCGTCGCCGGATTTGGCCTTAGCGTTGCCCTTTTTATACACATTATCTACCTTCCATTGCCACATCACCCGGGGAAACTCATAGACATTAAACTCCTTTCTATAGACCAGCCCGGAGGCGGAGGCATTACTAGTTGCCTTTAAATAACTCTCCACCGTATTAGTTTCTATCCTGTACAGCGTATGTTTTTTTATTTTGGGGAAATGAAGCGGCTTCCAGTTTTCCAGGCTGTTGAAACTCTCCTGAATCAGCGCCCTGTTTTTCTGGGCATAAGCCGTCCGGGCAGTGAGAGTTTGGGCAACTACAGATAGCTGTAAAACAATAAAGATGAAAATATATTTCAGTAGTTTGTTCAAGGTCTTGGTCACTCCCAAATTTCCCTCTCCCCGACGGGGAGAGGGTTAGGGTGAGGGGGTTGGTAGGCGCAAGCTTTAGCCTGCGCCTAGCTACCATTTCATCGCCTCCAGGCCAGCCACTTAGCAAACAGGTTTTTGACGGATGGCGTCAGCCGGGTGCGGTTATAGGCGTCGGCCACCTGCTTGATTGCCTCGGCCTGGGTGGGATAGGGATGAATGGTAGCGGCGATCGTCCCCAAGCCCAGACCGCCCACCATGGCCAGGGTAATCTCACTGAGCATATCCCCCGCATGACGGGCGACAATGGTGGCCCCTAGAATCTTATCGCTTCCCTTCCCGACATGCACCTTGACGAAACCCTCTTCCTCCCCGTCCACAATCGCCCGGTCCACCTCACTCAAGGGCCTCATAAAGGTATCAACCGCTATTCCCTTCTCCCGGGCCTCCTTCTCATACATCCCCACATGGGCGATTTCCGGGTCGGTGTAGGTACACCAGGGAATGGTCAGGGCCGACAATTTTTTATGTCCCATAAAGAGAGCGTTTTGGATGACAATCCGTGCGGCGGCATCGGCGGTATGGGTAAACTTGTATCTCAAGCAAATATCACCGGCGGCATAAATATTGGGGTTGCTGGTTTGCAAATAATCATTTACCCGCACCCCGCCCCTTTTCTCATACTTTACCCCGACAGCCTCAAGATTCAGCCCCTCAACATTGGGGGCGCGGCCCGCCCCCACCAGGATTTCATCCACTGCTATGGATTCCTCCCGGCCCTGGCTCTGGTAGTAAATCACCTTTTGTTCACCCTTGTTGCTCACACGCTTGAGCTTGCACTCCAAGACCAGGTGAATCCCTTCGCTAATAAACCTTTGTTGCAGAATCTCCGCCGCATCAGCGTCTTCCCGGTTCAAGACATGGGCATATTTGTGGAAAAGAAACACCTCACAGCCCAGGCGGCAAAAGGCCTGGGCCAACTCACAGCCAATCGGGCCGCCGCCGATCACCGCCAGGCGCCGGGGGCGCCTGGTCAGGGAAAAAACCGTCTCATTGGTGAGGAAACCTGTTTCCGCCAGCCCCTCAAGCGCCGGCTTGACCGCCCGCGCCCCGCTGGCAATCACTGCCTTTTTAAAGCGCAGGGTCTTTCCTTCCACCTCCATCGTATCATTTCCGGAAAATTTCCCCTCTCCCAGGAAGACATCCACCCCCAGCTCCTGAAAGCGCTTGACCGAATCATGCTGGCTGATGCCGGCCCGTAATCGCCGCATACGCTCCATAACCACCGGGAAATCCACCTCTACACCCTTTGGCACACGAATTCCGAACTGTCCAGCGTCACGAATATCGGCAGCCATCCGGGAGGAACGAATTAGAGCCTTGGAGGGCACACAGCCCACATTCAAGCAGTCACCCCCCAGAAGGTGCCGCTCTATAAGCGCTACCTTTGCCCCCAGGCCGGCCGCTCCCGCTGCGCTTACCAATCCGGCTGTCCCCCCTCCAATCACCACCAGGTTATAACTTTTGGCCGGTTCGGGATTCTTCCAGTCTGCGGGATGGACATTGGAGACAAGCCGGGCGTTATACTCGTCCTCCGGCAACACCTTTAGGGCACCCTTTAGGGTTTCACTCATCGGGAGCCTCCTCACCTAACCACAGAGAACACAGAGAGAATATAAGTATCAACAAGTCAAGAAGATTTTGACCCCTCTGTGTCCTCTAAGCGATTAATCTTTATGTCCTCTTTTAATCTTATCCAGATTTCTCTGGGACATGCTTCCATTGAAATCAATTAGCAAACTAACTCTTTAGTCCAAAATAGCTGTCAGCCATCAGCTAACATCTTTTACTGACCGCTGATAACTAAGCTAATAGCTAAGATTTGGAGAACACAGAGAATTCCTCCGTGTACTCTGTGGTTCATCCTTTCTTTTCTTTTGTAACCTCCTTACTTAATAGTTTTCCGCGCGCAAAGCGAACCAGAAAACCCAGAATCACGCCCGCTATCGCCAGGACACCAAGCAGGGGCCAGGGCACCTGCCCCTCGGCCAAACCCACGCTTAGGGCGTCAGCCCCGACAACGTAAAGCACTGTGCCGGGAAGCATACAAAGCCATGACCAGAACAGATAGGTGCGAAAGGACACCCGGGTGAGGCCGAAGCCGTAATTGAGTAAGTTAAATGGAAAGAGTGGCACCAGCCTGGTCAGGGCCACGATAACGGCACCGTGCTCTTCAGTTAAGGTGTCAAGCTTGCGGAATTTTTCTTGTTGGGAGAGCCAGCGGGCGGTGGCCTCACGGGCGAAATAGCGGGAGATCAGAAAGGCCAGGCCCGCCCCCAGGGTGGAGGCAATGCTGACCAGAATAACCCCCAGCACTGAGCCAAAAAGCGCACCTGCGGCCACCGTGAGGGCTGAGCCGGGAAGGGCTGCCGCCACCGCCAGGGCGTAAATAGTAACAAAGGCCAGCGGCCCCCAGTGCCCCAGGCCCCGCAGCCAGTCACGCAAATCCCCCAGGCGCTCGGCAAGGCCAAAGACCTTAGCCGCAATCAGAACCGCCAGGACAATGCTTATAAGCAATACCGGCCGCCACCAGCCGGCGGCCTTAGCCTTGGGAGTTGCGCTATTGTGTGTGTCCATTTTTTAGCAGCGCCCCGCCGCAGGAGGAGCCGCTTCCCGCAGTGCAGCCGAAGCAATGATTGCCAGTGACAATTTGGCGCCGGGCGTGAGCAGACGGTTCAAGGCGCTCAAGGTACTCTGAAGCACCATGGTTTACAGGATAACCAAGCGCCAGATTAAAATCGCAGTCATACAACTTGCCGTTCCAGCCCACGCTGAGCTGACGCCGGCACATCAGGCTCTCCAGGGTCTGGGGATTAAAGGCTTCCCTGAGCAATTGCAGATATTGTTGCGCTTTCCGGCCCGGCAACCCCTTCCAAAAGTTCCCCAGCGGCATGTTGGTAATTGTCAGCAGTCGGGAAAAGACAATACCGAAGCGTTTCCCCAACTCCCGGCGGTAGTCGGCCTCCAGCGCCGCCTGATCAGGGGGCAGGAAAGGGCCGCCGGGATTATAAATCAGGTCCAAAGCCAAGCCGGGGTCAAGACCATAGCCCAAGGCGTTCAAACGCTTGAGGGCTTCTATGCTCTTCTCATAAACCCCCGCACCCCGCTGGGTGCGCACATTTTCTTCCAGATAGCAGGGCAAAGAAGCTACAATCTGAACATTATGCCCTTTAAAGAATTCCGGCATATCCTCCATTCCCGGTTCCAGGAGGACAGTGAGGTTAGTGCGTACCTGTACCCATTGGCCAACATCACGGAGAGCCTTTACAAAGCGGCAAAAGTTGGGGTTGAGTTCCGGCGCCCCCCCGGTTATGTCCACCAGCTTGCAGCCTACAGCCCCGGCTGCCTCAAGCACCATCTGCATGGTAGGCCACTCCATCATTTCCCTACGCCGCGGCGAGGCCTCCAGGTGGCAGTGCCTGCACTGCTGGTTGCAAAGCAGCCCTATGTTGACCTGGAGGCTTTCAATCCCAAAACTGTGCAGGCCGCTGCCGGTGAAGCCTGCGATTTGTTTTTCAAACTCATTCACGGCCATTCACTCCAACTTAGAGGCTGTGTTAATACCAAGTTGCGTTCAAACATGAAAGATTTGCGTCAGGTGTTAGCACCTGACAGTTACTTCTCTGACAGCAACTTGGTATAACTGGGCCAGTGTTCAGTCTTTATTAGTTTTAATTATACACCAAATACCGGTGACAAAGAAGACATATATAACATTTTTTTCTTTTTTTCTTCCTAATTTAAGTAGTCTAAAAATGAAAACACTTGTTAGTTAAGGCGTTAGTGTTTAGGGTGCATTTTTTCCTTTTGGAAGCGCATTTTTTTGCTTGACAACGATTGCCGGCATGGTTAAGATATGAGGTGGACATACTATATTTAGTGGTTAGCGTTACTTGTTATACAAAATATGATGGTAACTGGTTAAAATTTATACTTTTCGCTAATATTTTAAAACCTTAAAACCGTAAGGAGAAAATAAGGATGCCTCTTGACAGCCGCACCGCCAAAAAGGGCCTTAGAGCAGTTCCTTCCGCCAGGAGCGACGCTACGGATTTAGCCCTCTTTGTACGTACCTCCAGCGAGAAATTACTGGGCTGGAACCGCCAGCGGATTGTGGACGCACTGGTAAAGGAAACTTATATAGATTTGGAAACCGCCAAGCTGATCAGCAAGGAAGTGGAGGCGCAAATTCTCGCTTCCTCTATAAAGACGATTACCGCTCCCCTGATCCGCGAATTGGTGGACGCCAAGCTGATTGAGCACGGCCTGGAAAGGGTGCGCCGCATGCACACCCGCCTGGGTATGCCCCTTTATGATGTGGATCAGCTTATTCTACACCCCAACCGGGAAAACGCCAATGTCCCCCACGGCCCGGAAGCTACCAATCTTACCCTGGCGGAAGGGATTAAAAAGGAATACGCCCTGCTGAGCATTTTTTCCCAGGAGGTGGCTGACGCTCATATGCGGGGGGATATTCATCTGCATGACCTGGGCTTTTGCGACCGTCCCTACTGCTCCGGTCAATCCCTGGAGTACGTAAAGAAGTTTGGTTTGACCCTGCCCAATGCCGCTTCTATTGCCAAGCCGGCCAAGCACCCGGAGGTCTTGCTGGCACACATGGTCAAGTTTTCCGCCAGTTTGCAGGGCCACTTTGCCGGCGCCATCGGCTGGGATGCGGTCAACCTTTTCTTTGCCCCCTACCTGGTCGGCAAGTCAGACAAAGAGATTAAGCAACTGGCGCAGATGATGATCTTTGAATTCTCCCAGCAAGCGGTGGCCCGCGGGGGACAGGCGATTTTCAGCGACCTGAACATATACTGGGAGGTGCCCAAGCACTTTGAAGATGTTCCCGCCATCGGCCCCGGGGGAGAATTTACCGGCAAGACTTATTCCGAATACCAGGAGGAGGCCCAAAAGTTGGCCTGGGCCTTGTTTGATGTTTATCTGGAGGGTGACGCCTGCGGCCGCCCCTTCTTCTTCCCCAAGCCGCTGGTGCATATTACCGAGAAATTCTATAAAACCCCGGGGCACCAGGATTTCCTCAATCACATTTGCAGGGTGGCGGCGGATAAGGGAAATACTTACTTCGTGTTTGACCGCGGGGACACCGCCAAGATCAGCCAGTGCTGCCGCCTGAGTTTCAAGCTGGAAGCTTCAGACCTGGAAGATGCCAAACAGCCCTGGAAGATGCGCTATTGCGCCATGCAGAACATAACCATCAACCTGCCCCGTTTGGGCTATTTTGCTCAGGGGGATGATGCTTTACTCTTCAGTAAGTTAACGGATCACATGGAACTGGCCGCCCAGGCCCACCTGGAAAAACGCATCTTCATAGAGCAACTGCTGGCCCTGGGCGAGAGCGGCCCCCTGGGACTGCTGACCATGAAGCAGGACGGAGAGCCTTACCTGCGCCTGGAGAAAGCCAGCTTTCTGATCGGCATGCTGGGCCTGAACGAACTGGTACAGCTTCACTGCGGCGAGGAATTGCACCATTCCCCCAGAGCCTTAAAGCTGGGACTGCGTATTATTTCCCACATGAAGCTGCTGGCTGACAAGCTGAGCGAAAAGCACCATCTGCGCTTTATCCTGGAGCAAAGCCCGGCCGAATCCACCGCCTACCGCTTTGCCAAGCTGGACCTGCATTATTACTCGCCGCGGGCGGCCTCTGTGCTGAAGGGG
>QIFF01000310.1 GCA_003230635.1 bacterium
ATTATCCTGCGGCATGTTCTGCTCTTTGGCCTTGCCGATTGCCGTGCGCAGGCGCGGATTCATGTCCGCACTGCCCCCGCCGATGCGCGCCGCCACGGTAATTTCCTTAATCAACTTACCAAAGACATTCCCTCGCTTGGCATCCACCACCGCCTTTTTATGCTTGATAGAATGCCACTTGGAATGGCCTGACATTCTTACCTCCTCTCGCGCCTGGAAGGCACTCCTACAAAGGTTTTACCTGCCAGCTACAAAAACTTCCGGTCTAACAATAAATGAGTAAAATATCCCGTTACGCCAGCCAAATAATAGGGTAAACCGCTCAGATCAAAATCTTTATAGGCCAGCATGGGAATCAAAAGCAACGGCAACGGAATCAGGGCCATGGCCCAAAGGGTATGAGTCCAACCGCGATGACGACCCACAATCGGCAAGAGGGCAAACAGCCCGAGAAAGGCTGCCCGGCGGTAATCCCCCCGGTAAATCAGAAAAAGGTCTATCAGCAAAAAGGCCCCGTAAAAAATGTTCTGCCCAACACTGTTAGTATCCACATCCGGCCAGAGCGCCGCTAATATACAAATAATCAGCCAGAGAGCAACTTCCCACTTGCCGCGCGGCTTAGCCCAATGCCCCAGCGCAAACAGATAAACGACAAAACCAACCGCCGCTCCCCAAACATGGCCCTTAAATCGACTCATGCTGTCTACACTTCAATCTGTTCCGCCCATTGGCCCAGCGCTCCGGGCAGGCGCCAATATATCCCCAGGGCGGCCTGAATAATTCCAATCACCGAGAAGATAAAGCAAAAAAGGGCTGAAACGGCATAGACCAGATTGCCGAAAAGGGGAATCATGCCCACCACTGTCGCCCCTACTTCCCAAATAAAGAGGATTAATCCCTGCTTGCCGTGAAAAAGGGCAAAGGGATTGCTGCGCTTGAAAATCAGGGGCACCAGGCACAAAAGGGGCAGGTAGGCAATGGCGGCAAAGAACTTGCCCTCCTGGATTTGATCCTGTTCACTCATGGGGGGTATCCTTCTTCAGGGCCTCCAATTCGGCCTGGATGTTTTTCACCCGCCGCTGGAGGGTAAATATATAGATAAAGAGTATAACCCAAATAACGCTATAGGCAGCAAAAAGATAGCCCAAATTGTCCATTAAAAATTAACCTTTCCGTAGGGGCGGTCGTCTCTGACCGCCCTTTTGCTAGGATCCCAGTTTTTCCTTGAGTCCCTCCAGCTCGTGGCGGGCCTTGCCCACTTTTATGCGCAGACTCAAAATATAAATATGCAAAAGGGTTATGGCCGCCAGGGAAATCAGCATGGTGTGCAGCATGGGAGGGGCCAGGCCAATCCCGTCGGGTTTAATCACCACCGGGTGAATGGTGCGCCACCAATGGATAGAAAGATAGACAATCGGCACATCCACAAAACCGACAATGCCAAAGACCGCGGCAAAGCGCGCCCGTTTTAAATCACTCCCGGCCGCCGCCCGCAACATCAAATAAGCCACATAAATCAGCCACAAAACCAGGGTGGTGGTCAGGCGGGCGTCCCATGTCCACCAGGTTCCCCAAATGGGTTTGGCCCAAATGGGGCCGGTAATCAAGACCAGGGTGCATATAACAATCCCCACCTCAGCCGCGGCATGGGCCACGATATCGTAACGGGTATCCCTTTTCCAGAGGTAAAGCACACTGGACACAAAGACTATGAAAAAGGCCAGAAAGGTGTTGAGGCCCAGGGAAACATGGAAGTAAAAAATCCGCTGCACGATTCCCATTACCTTCTCGGTGGGCACATAGATAAAAATCGCCCACAGGGAAAGCAATATCATAACAAAAGTCAAGCCCCCCAGAATGTTCGTCCTGTCGGCCTTTGCTGCCGCCATCAAACTACTCCTTTTACAATATTTTGACAGGATTAACAGGATAGACAGGATGTTTCTTTAACTATCCTGTTAATCTGTAGTTGTCAAGTTCCCCGACCTTACGTTTTATTTCCCCGCCCCTCCAAAAAACCAACAACAAGAGACTGGGGGATAAGCAAAATACTCAGTCCTAAACGGTATTGCATTCAACCCTATTCAGGCACGGGATTTTTGACAGGATTAACAAGATGGAACAGGATTATTTAATGTCTTTTTACCCTGTAAATCCTGTTATCCAGTCAAAGGCTTTTTGCTTTTTTTATCTTTTATCTTGTTTCTCCTGTCTAATTCTACTCCTCAATCACAAATTCAAAGGTTAAAAAGGAAATCACCAGAAAGATTATATCAAAAGCGGTCAATAATTTCAGCCAGCCGGCAAACTGCATCATGGGATCGCCTTTAATCACTCTGCCCGTGGCCTTGACCGCAGCGATAATCACCGGCACCACCAGGGGGAAAAACAAAATCGGCAGAAGCACCTCGCGAGTCTTGGTGCTGGCCGACATACCGGCCAGCAGCGTCCCCACCGAGGCAAAACCGGTGGTAGCAAGCAGCGCAATCAAGACCATCTGAGGCAGCACCGCCCAGATGCTGATATTAAAAAATACCACAAAAATCGGGAAGATAAACAACTCAATCAGCAGCATAAAAAGCAAATTCCCCAAAAACTTGCCCAGAAAGATTGCCCCCCGGTCAATCGGGGCCAGCATCAATCCCTGCAAGCAGGAATTCTCCTGCTCGTTGATAAAGGAGCGGTTCAGGCCCAGGGTGCCGGCAAAGGTAATGGCCACCCACAAAATCCCCGGGGCGACATCCATTAGATACGAGGCCCCCGGGTCAAAAGCAAAGTTAAAAATCACAATCACCAGCAGGGAGAAGATGAACATGGCGGAAAACATTTCCTTGGTGCGCAGCTCGGTCACCAAGTCTTTCCAAACAATCAGCCAAACCTTCTCTAAAAAATCCACCATGTTTACCCTAAATCAGATGTTGAAATCAAAGTCTATACCCATGTTTTCTTAGATATTCCTCTGTGCCAGCAACAAATTTTTGCGCCTTTTCCAGAGCCTCTTGCTCATCAATCTCATCCAGCTTTTCCATCATTTTGTAGTCCCATTCCTGACGTAATTCAAAAGCCAAATGAACATCTTTAGAAAATATCGGCTCAAACTCTCCTGTCTTTACGAATTCTTTGTCAAACAGGGAAATAGCACCGGAATGTTTTGAGACGGTCTTTCCTTTCATCTCCAATAAGGCCTGAACAGAATAGAAGATGGCATAATAGCAACGATTAATAATGGCCCTGGGGGTACCGTTATGTTCAAGCAGAATCCCGGCATCTGCAAGCGCTTCTTGGGCTTGTCTTAGACGATAGACAACCGGATATTCACTTTCCTGGCACATGACTAGACTGCAATTCCCTCTTTAAGCACCGTCTTTAAGAAGCAGGAGAAACGGGCTGGGTGGTTTTGAAGCTCGTCTTTTGTATAGACCACAGGGGCAACCACCACTTCACTTGAAAAACCGGCTTCCCAGGCACATTCGCTGATCCACTTACGAAATCCGGGCTTGGGGTATTCAATCTCAACCAAGAGGTCAAGGTCAGCATCCAGCGCCGCATCCCCCCTGGCGCGAGACCCGAAGACAAGGATGCGGCACACCCTTATTTTTTGGGAAACAAGCCTCTTAAACCTTTTGGCAATAACCAAGTCCTTTGCTTTCAGCAACCCAATTCCTCCTTAATTTAAGGACTTATCTTAACATACTTGCCATACGCAGCCACAAACTCGTCTATAACACTCTCGCTGCCTTTACTTGACTCTACCCTTACCAAAAATGAAAGCCTCCCTTGCGTTCCTTTTTCAAGCAGGAAGTTCATCGTCGTTGTTTCAACAAAACCTGAACCTCTTGATCTTGATACAGAAAATGTTCCACTACTTTTATCTGGGGAAGTCCCACCAAAAGGGGAAACCTCAAAACCGATTTCCATTGCCGCTCTCAGAGCCTTTGAAAAAGCCTCGTCATACTCAACCCCGGTTATTGTAAAATTCTTTATTCCCCCAGATCTTACCATTTGAAGTATATCGCCACAACCCGTGATGCTAAGAACAACCAAAAACCCTCCCAACAAACCCATAACGCTTGCCTTGGAAATCTTAGTCACCATGATGCTCCTCCTTTTATTACTTCCTCTCCCCAATGGGGAGAGGATTGAGGTGAGGGGGGACTTTCTTCCTTTCTATATCTTTCAATTCCCCACATGCTTGAAATAAAGCGCTTCAAAATTGGCCAGGTCAACCTTCTCCCGGTACTCATGAAAAATCATCCGCCCCTTGACCTGAATCGCCAGGCGGTTGCCCATTTCCACCCCCCGCTGCAGGTTATGGGTAATCAGGATAATGGTGCGCTTATCGTGATGAAGCTGCAGCAAGAGCTTCTTGAGCATCTGGGCAGCATGCTGATCCAGACCGGTATAGGGTTCATCCAGCAGGACAATCTGGGGGTCGTGGACAATGGCGCGCGCAATAGAGAGGCGCTGGAGCATACCGCGGGAAAAGGTGCGCACCAGATCGTGCCTGCGCTCCGCCAGGCCTACTTGCTCAACAACCTCCTCGGCCCGCTGAACCGGTCGGGACACATTATAGAGCTTGGCATAAAAAATAATATTCTCATAAGCGGTCAGGTTGGGGTATAGATAAACTTGATGGGAAATCACCCCGATTTTGCGGCGCAATCCCTCGTCACCCTCCGCCAGGTCATAACCCGCCACCATCACCCGCCCGGAACTGGGCTTCAACAGGGTGGACAGAATCCGAATCAGAGTGGTTTTCCCCGCCCCGTTCGGACCGAAAAGGGCCAGAAAATCCCCCTGCTGAAGGCTAAAACTAATCCCCCGCAGGGCTGTCAGGTGACCAAACCTTTTGCTCAGGTTCTCTACCTGAATGATCGGCTGAGCGCCAACGACTTCAGCCACTGGCCTTAGTCCCGACTTTAAGACTACCTGAAAGTTCATCAATCTGCTGCAAAACAGCCACCGCTTTTTGCTTATACTCCCGGCTCAGTTCTTGATAATCCTCTTCAGAGAGCTTGTCCATCTGGTAGTCAAAATCCAGTTCCTTGATGGCTGCATAGGTCTGTTCTTTCTGCTCCAGCAAAAGATGCAAATCCTTCTCTTGAGGGAGCGCAGCCTCTTCAGCCTCTTTTTTGCCCACACAAGGCCAAAGTATAAAGCCCAGAACTATCAAACCAATCAAAATTTTTATTGCTAACACCATATTTGTCTTATCTCCCTTGTCTTATGGGTGCCTTGAAAAATGAGAATTTTCGTTCAATATCAAGGCATGCGAAAAATTTAACCGCAGGCATATATTTGATATTCCGAGGATTAAATTTTGAGCATAACGCAGATATTGGGCGAAAAGGCCATTTTGCAAGGTGCCCTTATTTTTTTGTCTTCTTCCCACTAACTAATTTAGGGGCTTAATCTTAAGGCAATCTGGTTAAAAAGTCAATTCTTTTCCTGCCATCTTGACAAGCCCGCCTGCTTAGGCTATACAATTAAAGCAACTCTCCTCTCTCCAGGGAAACGGGTCAATGCCGGAATACAACAACCAGGAAATTGCTCAGACGCTTTCAGAGATTGCCAACCTCTTGGATATTCAGGGGGAGAACCCCTTCCGTATCCGTGCTTACCGCAAGGCCGCCCTGGTAATCAGCAACCTGCCCCAGCCCTTGAGCCGGATTTTTACCCAAGAAGGAGAAAAGGGGCTGGAAGGGCTGCCGGGAATCGGCAAGAACATCGCCCAGAAGGTTATAGAGCTGCTGCAAACCGGCCGCCTGGCCCAATACCAGCAGTTGCAGGAAGAGGTTCCCCCTGAGCTGGCCCATCTGGTGGATATTCGGGGGCTGGGGGCAATCCACCTGCGGGTGCTGCACGAAAAACTGGGGGTCGGCAAGCTGGAGGACTTGAAAAGGGTGGCCCAGGAGGGCAAAATTCGGCAGTTGGAGGGTTTTGGGGTAAAAAGCGAGGAGAATATCCTCAAGGGAATTGCCGAATTTGAAAAACACCAGGGGCGCTTCAAGCTGGCCGCTGTCTTCCCCTATGCCCAGGTTTTAGCGGAGTTTTTAAGGCAAATCCCCGGGGTGCAGCGGGTTGAGCTGGCGGGCAGCCTGCGCAGACGCAGGGAAACCGTGGGCGATCTGGATATTCTGGTTACTGGAAGCAAGGACAGCCCGGTCATGGAACAACTGCTGAAATATGAGCGGGTCAGGGAGGTGCTGGTTCACGGGCCGACCAAGACCTCGGTAGTGCTGGACATGGGGATTCAGGCGGACGTGCGCTTCTTAGCCCCCTCCAGCTTTGGGGCGGGCCTGCATTATTTCATCGGCTCCCAGCAGCACAACATCGCCATGCGCCGGCGCGCCCAGGAGCGGGGACTTAAACTTAACGAATACGGCATGTTCAAAGGCGATAAAAAAATCGGGGGCGAGCGGCAGGAGGAAATTTTCCAACTCCTGGGCCTGGATTTTATCCCCCCGGAGCTGCGCGAGGATCAGGGCGAAATTGAGGCCGCCGCCAAGGGATCCCTGCCCCGTTTAATTGAGCAAGCAGACCTTAAAGGGGACTTGCACGCCCACACCAATTCCAGTGACGGCTACCACAGCCTGGAGGAAATGGCGCAGGCCGCCCGCCAGATGGGTTACCAATATCTGGCCATCACGGAGCATTCCAGGGGCCAGCGCCAGGCGCACGGGCTGGATGAAGCCAGGCTGGCCCAGCAAATCAAGAAAATTGACCAACTCAATTCCCAGCTTGACGGGTTCAGGCTGCTCAAGGGGGTAGAGGTGGATATTTTAAAGGACGGCAGCCTGGACTTATCTAGGGAAATTTTAAAGCAGTTGGACTGGGTAGTGGCCAGCATCCACTCCCACTTCAACCAGTCCCGGGAAGAAACCACCACCCGCCTGATCAAGGCCATAGGCAGCGGGGTGGTGCACTGCATCGGCCATCCCACCGCCCGCCTTATTCAAGAGCGCGAGCCGATTGAGCTGGATATGGTAGAGGTGCTCAAGGCCGCCCGGGAGTGCCGGGTAGTAATGGAGCTGAACGCCAGCGGCTGCCGCCTGGACCTGAATGCCGCCCACTGCCGCCTGGCCAAGCAGATGGGGGTCAAGCTGGCCATTTCCACCGACGCCCACAGCGCCCTCCGCCTGCCCAATATCCAATACGGAATTTTTACCGCCCGCCGCGGCTGGCTGGAAGCAGGGGATGTGATTAATACTATGCCCTATGAACAGTTGATAGAATTTTTACGGAGATAAAAATGGAACTGGTCACTACAGCAATATTTTCTTTCATTACCGGTGCCCTTATAGCTATTTTTGCAGAACCTTTCAGACGCGAATTGTTTAAGCCCTGCTTAAACCTAGACTTTGATGGGAAAATTGAGGATTATGTAAGTGAAACACCAGAAAGAAACCAAGCAACTGGGGCAAAAAACAGGGCCTATTACATTAAGATTAAGGTAAGCAATACCAAACGATTGGCTAAAAGCTGTGTTGGTTATCTAACAAATATTGAAAGGTTCAGTGAGAAATCAAAAAAATGGGAACGCACCAAATATAGTGATGCTATACCATTACCTTGGGCTTGCTTAGGAGTTAAAGAAATAAACTTAGGTAAAGAAGCCTATTGCTTTTTAGATGTATTTTCAACTCGTGATAATTCAAACGAGTTTAGACCAGAAGTTAAAGGGATCCCATATCGGTACGAAGAAATTCCAAAGCATCCTGGTAAATATCGCTTTACGGTCAGGGTATATTCTGAAAATGCCGACCCCGGGGAAATTAAGATATGTCTTGAATGGAATGGCCGTTGGGATGCATTTAAGGTACGGAAAGACACAGGAAGGCTTTTGTAAAAATAGCACCGAGACAAAAAAACCCTTCCCTTACATAGAACCAATTCACAACTTTATCTTATGCAGACTGCAAAAGAGAAACTTTCCCCAATAGGCGAACTGGCAATCCCCTTCGTGGTCTTTCTGGCGCTATACATCTCTACTATTTCCAACATCCCCTCGGCGGCCCTTGACAGCATTTCCTATATAACCAATATTGACACCGGCCTGAAATTATCTTACTCCCACAACCCCTTGTTTCACCCCCATCACCTGCTCTACAACGGCCTGGCCAGAATCTGGATAGCGCTGTGCAGATCCCTGGGCCTTACCTCAGGGGTGGCATTTTTGATCCCCTTGCTTAACACCATCTTTGGTGCCCTGACCCTATGCGTCTTCTACCGGCTGCTGCGCAAAAGGCTGGGAGCGGGGCGCAGCTTTGCCCTGGCAGGAACGGCCCTGCCCGCCTTTTCCTTCGGTTTTTGGTTCTACAGTATCTGCGTTGAGGTCTATATCATCCCCCTCTTCTTTCTAGTCCTGTCTCTTTACTGGCTTAGCGCCGACCGGATTAGTGAAAGGGGCTTCGCCCTGGTGGGTCTCAGCCACGGGCTGGCGGTGCTCTTCCACCAGGTTCATGTTCTCTTTATACCGGTGGTATTGCTGGCGGCCTTCTTAAGGCGCAGGCAGCAAAATTCAAGCCTCTGGAAACCGGTCACTTATTATGCCGCCACCTTCTCCCCCCTGGTGGCCGTTCCCTATTTGGTGGTCATATTTGGTGTGCTTAAGCTGCGTTCACCAGGCAGTATTTTTTACTGGCTGACAAAGTATGCCCACAAGCCGGAGAACTGGAGCCCCCTTGCCCCCTCCAGCCTGCTTAAAGCGGCAATTGGCTTTGGCCGCTCGCTGATAGGCTTCAACTTTGCCTTTGCCGTTCCCGAGTTCAAGACGCTGATTAATAAAGTGTGTGAGGGTTATTACCTTATGGACGAGGTATTTCTGGTGCGCAACCTGGGCAAAAACAGCGCCTATATTCTGCTGGGGCTGTCGCTCATATTAGTCCTGCTGCTCGTCTTCAGCACACTGTCACAGCTGCGGCAGCGGCGTTTTCTTCAAGACAGGCAGCGCCGGCTCATCTGGCTGGCTGGGGTGTGGCTGGCCGCCTATTCAGCCTTCTTTCTCTTCTGGGTGCCGGAAAACGTTGAGTTTTGGATTCCCCAATCCCTCTGCTGCTGGTTAATCTTTCTGGCCCTGTGCTCAAACCCCCAAAGAGCGCCCGGCCCCGCCTGGAGGAAACCCTTACTGAGCCTGCCGGTGATTGCCGTCCTGCTTTTCATCCTGAACTTTGCGGGGGGTATAAAATTCCTCCAGGACAAAAATAATGACTTCTATTATCAGAAAAGCGCCCCCCTGACCAGGCTGACGCAGCCCGATGATTTGATTATCGTAGGCCCCTCTCCCGCCAGTATCAGCGGCCCGGCCACCCGTGCCTGGGGTTCGCAGATATTGTATAATTACCTGCTGTGGTCTACAGAAGCCAATGTGGTGAATCTTCTTCCGGAGGAGTATATTAAAAGGCGCCTTCCCAAAAGACTTGTCCCCCGGCTGCAAAAGGCCATTGCCAAAACCCTGGCCCAGGGGAACAAGGTTTTTGTCTATAAAGAAGCGGTTGAGCTTAAGCCAAAAGTTTTTAATAAACTGTGGAATAGTTACCAAGAAAACTGGCAAAGGCTGGACTTTGGGACGGATACCATTTATATTATACAAGCAAACGAGCAAGAAACGAAAATCACCCCAGGAACACTTTAATGCCCTCCTTGAAACAGGTCAAAACCCAAATTGAACAACTGCGGGGACAAATCCACCGCCACAACTACCTTTACTATACCCTCAACGCCCCTCAGATTGCCGACGCCGAGTATGACAAGCTGCTGCGCCAATTAATCGCCCTGGAGGAGCAATACCCCCAGTTTGCCAGCCCCACCTCGCCCAGCCAGAGGGTGGGGGCAGCCCCGCTGGAAGAGTTCAAAAACGTAGAGCACAGCGCCCCCATGCTCAGCCTGGACTCCCTCCTCCAGGAGAGCGAGGTCAAGGAATTTGATGCCCGCCTGCGGCGCCTGCTGGGGGAGCAAGAGCCGAGCTATGTGCTTGAACCCAAGTTTGACGGGCTTTCGGTGGAAGTTATTTATCAAGATGGGCAACTCCAACAGGCCTCTACCCGCGGGGACGGCTCCCGGGGGGAAGACATTACCCTGAACCTAAAAACTATTCTTTCTATGCCTTTGGTTTTAAATCCTCCTTATCCCAAACGCCTGGCTCTCAGGGGCGAGGTCATCATGCCCCTGGCCGCCTTTGAGCAATTCAATAAAAAATTAATTACCGAAGATAAGCCCCCCTTTGCCAACCCGCGCAACGCCGCCGCCGGCTCCATGCGCCAGTTGGACTCCAGGATTACCGCCCAGCGCCCGCTGGATATTTTCTTCTACGACCTGTTAGCCATTGAAGACGAAAGGGGTGAATTCAATTTCCAGTCCCACTGGGAGGTCTTGCAAAGGCTGCCCGCCTGGGGCTTCAAGGTCAATCCCCATATCCGGCGCTGCACCCGCATAGAGCAAGCAATAGATTTCCACCATAAATTGGAGCAGCAGCGGGAGGAGCTGGATTACGAAATAGACGGCATCGTAATCAAGCTGGACAACCTGGCCCTGCGGGAGCTTGCCGGGGCGCGCAGCCGCAGCCCGCGCTGGGCCGCAGCCTATAAGTTCAAGCCCCGCCAGGGGGAAACCAGGCTGGTGGACATCGCCGTCCAGGTGGGGCGCAGCGGCGTCTTAACCCCGGTTGCCTTACTCAAACCGGTGGATGTAAGCGGGGTAACCATCAGCCGGGCGACCCTGCACAACTGGGAGCATATTCAGAAACTGGGGCTTAAAATCGGGGACCTCGTACGAGTAGAACGGGCTGGAGACGTCATCCCCATCATAGTGGCATTTAGCGAGGCTGCCCGCAGCGGGGAGGAAAAAGATTTTACCATGCCCGTGCGCTGTCCGGTCTGCCAGGCTGAAGTAATCCAGGAAGGGGCTTATTACCTGTGCAGCGGAGGGGTTTCCTGCCCGGCCCAGTTGAAACAAGCGATTAAACATTTCGTTGCCAAGGGCGCAATGGATATTGATGGTCTGGGGAAACGCACCGTAGAACAACTGGCTGAGCAAGGGCTGATCAGCAGCGTGGCCGACCTTTATAAACTTACAGAGGAACAACTGCTGCCCCTGGAAGGCTTTGGCGAAAAATCCGCCCGAAACCTGGTTGAGGCGATCGCCGAAAGCAAAAATCCTCCCCTGCAGCGCTTTATTTTTGCCCTGGGAATGCGCCAGGTAGGGGCGCATGTAGCCGAGGTGCTGGCCAGGCACTTTGGCCGCCTGGAGCACTTACAGGCTGTTGACAACGAGGAAGAGCTGCTCCAAATCCACGAAATCGGGCCGGAAACCGCCCATAACCTGGCGACCTTTTTTCAAAATCCCCGCAATCAAAAGCTAATTCAAGCATTACTGGAAGCAGGGGTACAACCGCAAGAGGCTGTGTCCGCTCAAGGGGGCAGCCTGGCGGGCAAAAGCTTTGTCTTCACCGGCAGCCTCCAGCGCTACAGCCGCCAGCAGGCAGGGCAACTGGTCAGGCAACTGGGGGGAA
>QIFF01000162.1 GCA_003230635.1 bacterium
CAAATAATCTTAATATAAGGTTTAATATAGTTGATTTTCCTGACCCTGACTCCCCCACAAGGGCGGTTATTTTTCCCTTCTCTATGGTCAAGTTGATTTTCTCCAGGATGATGTCCCGGTCTTTATGATAAAAGCTTACCTCCTTAAATTTAATCTCTGAGCCAAATTTGTCCAATGATTTTTCGCCGTCACTCACCGAATCAATTTCTTCATAGAGGGCATTGTACACCAACTCAGCATCGGGCATCAAGTTGGTTATCTGCATATGAATGTTTCCGAGGTTTTTAGCTGAGGGCAATATCTTCATCATACCCAAAAAATATACCCCGATCGAGGGAATTATACCCACCACGGATTCTTGTATCAAGGAACGGACCATAAGCAACCCGGCTACCGCGCCTCCCAAAAAAGCAAACTCCAAAAGTTCCTTCGGTATTGCTAACCAAAAGGTATCTTTTTTATACAAGCGGCTAAAAGTATAGCTGGAGCGATTAAAGAGATCCAACCAACGTTGATTTTTACCAAAGATATTGATGTATTTTATCCCTGTTATAAACTCATTGAATTCATTGATATTTTCTCTAGATGCTTCAACGCGTCCCTTTCCTGTATAATAGGATACCTTCCGAGAGATAAATCTGACAAAAAGCATAAACAGAAACAAAACAACACTGCAAGCAAGGGTGGCTCGCCAGTTGTAATAAAGCAAGAAGGCCGTAATCATGCTAATCTTGATGATTTCTGCTCCAGCCTTGGGGACATGTAACATCAATTGGGCCACCCGCGCAGGAGCCGTCAAGGTGGTATAAGAGAGCTTGCCATATTTGGTATCCAGAAAAAACTGATAGGGAACCTGCGAGTATTTATCCATCATCATCTTTTTCAAATCATACATAGTATCCCCACTTACCTTACCAATCATGGCTTCATTGGCAACCATGGAGATATTCTTCATAACCAGGGCTACAAGAATTAATATGCCCGCCAGAATCACTGCGTCACTTCCAGGAAATAGACCCAGCACAGCATCAAAATACTTGCCTAATTTCAGCGCTCCTGGATCACTCCCCTTATTAAAGAAATATTGAAGAAACAGATGGAATGCCCCCAGAGTGATATTGTCCAATGCCCCCGCGGTCACCGAAAGAAACAATACAACCCCCATGATTCTTTTATATCGCTTTATTAAATAAAACACTGGGGCAAACCGCTCTGGGGACTTTGTTGCTTTTTCTTTAGAATTATTCATTTCAACTTTTGTCTGCGAATCAATCAAAAAGACACCTTCATTTATACTGGATAACCTTGAGCCTTAAGTAGCTCCTTCATCTCATCTTTGCTCAACCACCAGGTATTGGTATCGCTGGAGTAGCGAAAGCCATCCGGCAAAGCATCCTTTCTTTCTTCCCGCAGGTCTTGCAGCTCAAGCCAGTCATAGTGTTCCGGATAGATACAATAATAGGTGTCGTATTCATGAGTATGTCGGCTGTCATTCTCCGGAACCATCACCTCGTGCAGTTTTTCTCCGGCCCGAATGCCAATTTCTCTTAAAGCACACTCAGGAGCAATTACCTTGGCCAGATCAACTATTTTCATGCTGGGAATCTTGGGAACAAAGATTTCTCCCCCCTGCATCCTTTGCAAACTCTGAAGCACAAACTCCACCCCCTGTTCCAGGGTAATCCAAAAGCGGGTCATGCGAAAGTCGGTAATGGTGATCTCTCCTGTTTCCCGCAGCTTAAAAAACCAGGGAACCACACTGCCCCGGCTACCCAAAACATTTCCGTACCTAACGCAGGCAAAGCGGCATCTGCCCTCACTGGTATACATGTTGGCCGCCACAAACAATTTGTCCGACACCAATTTGGTAGCCCCGTAAAGATTTACCGGGTTGGCGGCCTTATCCGTAGATAAAGCAATCACCCGCTTAATCCCCTTATCAATGCAGCCGTTAATAATGTTCTGCGCTCCGAGAACATTGGTCTTCACCGCCTCAAAGGGGTTAATTTCCGCAGTAGGCACCTGCTTTAAGGCCGCAGCATGTATCACGTAATCTATCCCGTCTAAGGCACGATTCAAGCGCTCCTTATCCCTCACATCCCCAATAAAGAAGTGCAGACAATCCATATCTCTATAAGGCTCGGCATTTTTCATCTCAAACTGCTTTAACTCATCCCGGCTGTATATCACCAGCCGCTGCGGCTTATATCTCTCCACCACTATCTGAACAAATTTCTTCCCGAAAGACCCGGTACCACCCGTCAGCAGAATGCTCTTATTGTTTAGCATAAAACCCCCCAATATAAAGTACCCATGAATTTGTCCTCATTTAACCTGCCCCTGACTTCTTTTATTTTTCTTTGGATTCAGAACTATTTGTATTAATTAGAAGAGGCAATTGCTTTAGGAAAAAGTCCATTCTGTCTTTCTGTTTTGCAAATTCATTTAAAAAATCATGGTACTTAGCCAACTCCTTCGGATTTGTACTTTGACCGGAATTGGCTAATAATTCCTCCGCCTGCTCCAAATAGCTGCCGGCAAACAATAACTTGGAGCTAAGCTCGGGGATTATACCATTTTTTAAGATAATATCTAAATCCTTTTCTGCTGTATAACCATCTTTTTTGGTTTCCTTGATCCACACCTTATTCACTGCACATAACTTCTGCAACTTTTTAATCACCGCCCATACCGTGCTCTTGCTCATATTAATTAGTTTAGCAATATCCTCCAGGGAAAGCGGCTTATCACTTATATACAACAAAACATATACCTGCCCCCGGGTCCTTTTCCAACCCACAAGATCACACAGTTTACCCCCTATCTCACTGAAAACATCCTCCAAACCCTTGGGCTTCACCTTCATAATTTACTCCCATTTACCCTGTTCAAATAAATTAAAATATTTTAATAAAGCTACTTTTTTAAAAAATAGCATATATTTGCGCTTTTGTCAAGTTTTTTGCCACACAACTTTTTCATAGATGGGAAAACTTTCAGCCCAAATCTTCTAGGGTGCCCTCTTGACTTGTGAGAGAATTCTGGTTACTATTTCAAAGGAGAGATTGCTTCATCGGCTACGCCTCCTCGCAACAACATCTTTCAGAAGGTGGACACCGGCCACCCTACAACTATGCCAAGCCATGCGCCAGCAAACTGCATTCCAAATTTTCCTGAGTTTCCTGTTAGGTCTATCCCTTTTCTGCTGTCATGAAGGCGGGGCTTCAGGCACGCAAAAGGAAGGTGAGGTAACGATTTACGCTAGATTACGCAAGCATATGCTGGAAAAGCAAATCGTGCGGCGGGGAGTGCACGACCCCCTGGTGCTGAAAGCTATCCTCACCGTCCCCCGGCATCGCTTTGTTCCCAGCCCCATGCAAGCCATGGCTTACAACGACAGCCCCCTTCCCATTGGGGAAGGCCAGACCATTTCTCAACCCTATATTGTAGCCTGTATGACCGAAGCCCTGCAACTGAAAGAATCCGACCGGGTCTTAGAAATCGGAACCGGTTCAGGCTATCAGGCGGCGGTTTTGGCCCAAATCGTCAACCAGGTCTATAGTATGGAAATTATTCCCAGCCTGGCTGAGCGGGCCAGCCGAACCCTGAAGGAGTTGGGCTATGGCAATGTTGAAGTCAAGGCCGGTAACGGTTACCAGGGCTGGCCAGAGAAAGCCCCCTTTGATGCGATTATAGTCACCGCTGCCCCGGAAAAGGTGCCACTCCCCTTGAAGGAACAGCTCAAAATCGGGGGGCGGATGGTGATCCCGGTCGGCAAATTCAGTCTCCATCAGGAATTGATGCTGCTGACCAGAACGGGTGAGGATAGCTGGGAAGAAAAAAGGCTCTTGCCCGTGCGGTTTGTGCCCATGACCGGGGGAGGCGAATAATGGAAAACCTGTACCAACAATGGGAAAAAGAGAGCTGGCGGCAGCGCTGGTACCTGGGGATGGAACCTGTGGATGTGGAGCCGCCGTCTTTTGTTCCCGACGCTTGTGGTTTCTGGCTGCGGGTTTTGGCCTGGCTGGCGGACAGCCTGCTTATGGGGCTGGTAACCCTGCTTCTTCTGGCTTCCTTGGGCATAGCCGGATGGATGGCTTTCCCGCATACCGCTCAAGGCCTGCTCGTTCTGGCCCTGGGAACAGCTTTGGTGGTGCTGATTTTGAAGAGCGCTTACTACACCCTCCTGCCCAGCAACAACGGGCAAACCATCGGCCAGGCCGTCCTGGGCATAAAGCTGGTGGACGCCCAGGGAAATCCCCCCTCCTTACGCCAGGCCGCCCGGCGCCGCTCGGCTCGTTTTCTATCCTTTATTACCCTCGGCTTCGGCTACTTCTGGATGCTGCTCGACCCCAACAAACAAACCCTCCACGACAAACTGGCGGGCACTTACGTGGTCATGGCTTAAGGGCACCTTAACTCACATTCAAGCAATCACTCTCAAAGATACCGGGTTAACCCTGAATTCCGCCGGGGTGGATTGAAAGAACTCGCCGTCGGCAAAGATGGGTAAGGGCCGGGGTGAATAGACTTTTAAGGATTTACTCCGGAAATGTTTTACAAAGGGCTTATCCAAAAGATTACCCCGGAATAAAGAGGGCAGGGTGCAGAGTATATTGACTTTGCTTATTTTCTCTACAAGACATATGTCCAGCAGCCCGTCATCCGGCTGAGCAGTGGGGGCGATTTTCATCCCTCCCCCGTAATAAAGAGTGTTCGCCACTGCCAGTAAGGTCAGCTCACCCTCGTAGCTGCCGTCATCGTACTCCAACTGAAACTGTGGGAAAGGGTATTCCCTAAGCACCCGCCTCAGAGGCAGCAGGTAGGGGATAGGACCTCTTCCTCTATAGCCCTGGTTGGATAATTGGTTTACTTGCGCAGCCAGACCCAGCCCGGCGGCGACACAAAATAATCTATCCCCCAGGGAAATTGTATCTATGCGCCGGGTACGGCCCCGCTGCAAGATAGCACAGGCTGCGGCCACCCGGCGGGAAATGCCTAAGGCCCGGGCCAGGTCATTTCCCCGACCGGCGGGAATGATTCCCAGGTTGGCCTGGCTGCCCCGCAGGCCGTTGACCACCTCGTTGATGGTGCCATCCCCGCCGCAGGCGACTACCAATTTACTTCCGGCTGCCAGCGCTTCACTTGTCAGTCTTTGGGCCTCACCGGGCTGACGGGTGAGGTGGGGTACAAATTCCCAGCCGGCGGCCTCCAGCAATCGGCAGGCCCTTTTAAAAACTTGCTTTCCCCGCCCTCCCCCGGCTTGGGGGTTGGCAATTAGGTGCGGTAACATTTTCAACCATTCCCAACTAAGGGGGCGTCACGAAATAACTATCACATCTTGCTGGTCTTTTTGGCTGTCTTCTTTGTTGCTTGTTCGGTTACATACTTCCAGTATGCTCCCTCACAAGCGCCTTGAATACAACCAAAAATCCTGCGCAATCTTGCGACACTTATTTCATAACGACCCCTAAAGTAAATTGCTGGTGGAAATTATTTGTTTTATTCGCTCTGCCTGGAACTGATTGGGGGCAAGTTCCAGGGAGCGGTTGAGATATTTAAGCGCCCTGTTTTTGTCTTTTAAGTGGTAGAGGTAAATAATCCCCAGGTTTTTGTAAGCCCCGGCGTTTTCCGGCGACAGCTTCAGGGTGGTCAGGTAAGCGTCAACCGCCTCGTTATAGCGGCTTAAATTCTGGTAGCTCAGGCCCAGATTGTAGTGCGCTCCAGTATGCTTTGAGTTCAGTTTAATAACCCGGGTAAATTCCTTTACCGCCTTTTCATATTTCCCCTGGGCGCTATAAAGCTTCCCTAGCTCGTAGTGGGCCGGGAAGTAATTTGGTTTGAGCTGCAAAGCTTTCTCGTAGGCAATGATTGCTTTATCATGCAAGCCTTTTTTAAATTGGGTTCTCCCAATATTGAGATATACTTCCGGGTCGTTGGGCTTGATTTTTTTCAGCTTTTTATAGACTTGCAGGGAGTTATCTGGATTTCCCATTTTCCGGTAAGCAGTACCTAGATTGTAATATACGGGAGTATAGCCCGCATCTACACTGAGCGCCTGTTGATACAACTGAACCGCTTGATTCCAGTTTTTCTGAGCGTAAAAGACATCGCCCAGGGCGTGATATATGCGGGCCGCTTTCGGCTTGATTTTTAGCGCTTGCTGAAGATGGTTCACCGCCGGGCGGTAGTCCCCTTTTTTATTATAGGCAAGACCCATATTATAAAAGGCCTGGGCGAACTTGGGCTTTATTTCAAGCGCCCGTTTTAGTGCTTTTATAGCCAGCCCGTATTGCCCCTCCTGGGAATATACCGACCCCAGGTTATTATGCGCCCTGGCTTTGTTGGGCGACTTTTTAGCCACATCGCTCCAGAGGCTGATCTCACTGCTCCAGACCATATTCCTCTGATAAGTACCCCAGCCGAGGATAGTAATTAATAAACCCATAGCCACCAGCTTTGTCTTTAAGCGGTACCTTTTCGCCACAAGACTAAAGAGCTTCAGCAGAGCAAGTGTCACCAATACAAAGAAGCCCACCGAGGGCAGATAAAGGCGGTGCTCAAAGACCATATCCAGGGGGAGAACGGAGGATTCCAATAGCAAGTTGCCCCAAAACCAAATTATAAAAAAGGAAATCAGGGGGCGCTTTTTGGCCAGGTAAATGCTAATACCAATCAAAGCGAGGACAAGAATAAGACAGAGCAAGGTAGTGGGTGGATTTAGCAGGGAGTAAGATAGGGGAAACTGGTGGTCAAGGTTAAGGCGCGAGGGCAAGGGGACAATCAGCAGGCTCAGGTAAAAAATCACTACCCGCAACTGGGTAAGCATGCGCTGACCGGGGGTGAAAGGGAATCTCTGGTATTCCTTGCTCAACCAGGAAGCAAAGTCAAAGCCAAGATAATAAATTCCCGCCAGCAAGCTTACCAACAGGCCTAGGCCAAGCGCTAGATAAATCTTTTTCTTTTTGGCCGGATCCAGCTTCAGCCCTTGCCGGAAGTAGTAGTCGTAAAGAAGGATAAATAAAGGGAGGGTGATAGCGTTTTCCTTGCTGCCCAGGGCCAGCAGGGTTGCCAGGGCGGTGCCGGCAAAATAGGCTGCTTTCAGCTTGCCCTCAGCCAGGCGCGCCTTGGCGTAGCAATAAAGGGCCAGCAGGAAAAAGAGGGCGGCCAGAGAAGCCATACGCTGGACAATGTAGGTTACCGCCTGGGTTTGAATGGGGTGGACGACAAAAAGCAGAGCGGTGAGCAGGGCGATTTCCCGGGCCTGTTTTCCATAGCGCTCCTGTAAGCTGGGCAAATTGAGGGTAAGCTTTAGAAAAAGATAGACCAAAACAGCAGTCAGCAAGTGAATTAATAGATTAAGCAGGTGATAGCCGAAGGGGTCAAGTTCTCCCAAGTAATAATTGAGGGCAAAGCTGAGCCTGGCCACCGGGCGGCCGCCAAATTTGAGCTGCGCCAGTTTAGCCGGGGAGAGACTATCCAGGTGGATTGTTTCGTACTCCACAATATTCTGGGCGTCGTCAAAGACAAAGGGGCCGTGGAAGGTGTTGGAGTAGCTTAAGACACCGACTAGAAGAATCAGAATCAGCGGGTAAAACTCGAAAATTTTGTTTTTTGGATGAGCCATTATTTTATCCAGGCATGAACCTCCTTTCCACCCAAGCCAGTTCATCCTCCCTGGTTTTTAGCTTGCCGTCCAGGTGAGCGTAGAGCAGCTCTTGCTTAATCCGGCCAAAGACGGGGCCGGGGGAAAGACCTAATTCCTTTAGTTCCCGGCCGGAAATCAGGACTTTCTCGTGCTGCAATTTGGTCAGGTAGAGGGAGAGGCGTTGCTTGGCCAGGGGTGAAGCGGTTTTAGCCATTACCAGCAGCAGGGTTTCCAGGGGAGCGGGTTTCAGCAGGGCGTAAAGCTGGCTGGGGGAATAGGTTTTCTGGCGTTGCAGTTGGCTTAGAAGGGGGGTAATCTGCCGCTGGGCCTTTAGCAGGGCCAGCGTTTGTTTCTCATTTAAATCCAGGCGCTGGGCAAGTTCCTGGCACTCTTGCCGGGATAGATAGCTGGCCAATCCCGATAAAAAAAGAAACCAGCGTTCGGCCTTTTTCTCCAGAAAGAGCAGGTTATACCAATCCAGCACAGTTTTAAGGCGGGAGAATAGTTGCAGCTCTTGCTGGCTTGGCTTCAGCTTGGGGTGAATACACCCAAGCAAATCCAGTTTGCTCATGCGCTGAATGGTTTTGTGAGGCTCGGTTTCCTGAAAGATCAGGCACAGTTCGCTCAGCAGGCGCTGGCCGTCCAGGTAGGCGCAAAGGTCTTTTTTAAGCGCATTGCGAATTAGGCTTAAGGTGTATTTGCCGATACGGAAGCCGAAACGCTGCTCAAAGCGAATGGCCCGAAATACCCGGGTGGGGTCCTCCAACAGGCTCAGGCTGTGCAAGACGCGAATGGCCCCGTTTTTCAAGTCCTGCTGCCCGCCGAAGAAATCAATTAAGCTGCCGAACTCGCCCGGGTTGAGTTTGATCGCCAGGGCATTGATGGTAAAGTCGCGCCGGTATAAGTCCTGCTTGATAGAGCTTTGTTCCACAATCGGCAGCGCCGCCGGATGTTTATAATACTCGGTGCGGGCGGTAGCCACATCCAGCTTGAAACCGTTGCGGAAAACCACCACCGCGGTGGCAAATTTCTCGTGAGCGCGGCAGTGTCCACCCACCCGCTCGGCCAGGCGGCGGGCAAACAAAATCCCGTCATTTTCCACCACTAGATCCAGATCAAGGTTGTCCATCCGCAGCAGCATATCCCGCACCATCCCACCTACTACATAAACCCCAAAACCCAACTCCTCCCCCAGCTTGCCGGCCAGATGCAAGATATCCTGGATGGATTGAGGTAGTCTTTCCTGCAGCAGCCCCTTGAGGTTCTTTTTATGGCGCCCGCCCCGCAGGCTGCCCTTTTCCGGGGAAAGGGGAACCAGTTTCTCGTGCAGGATACGCAGTAAATCGGTGCGGGTGATAATCCCCACTACCCGCTTATTTTCCAGCACCGGCAAAAACTGCTGGTGGCGTTCCATCATCCGCTGCTTGATGGTATCCAGGTCATCCTGTGGGGAAACGGTTTCTACCTCAGTGAGCATCACCTCGGCAACGGACGAAGTTTCTAAACCGTGCCCCAGGGCTTTGTCTATGACTTGGCGACCGATAATTCCCAATAAAATCCCCTGGGGACTGGTTACGGGCAGGTTGTTAATGCTATGGCGCAGGAACAAGTCCTTGGCTTCCTGGAGGGTGGCTGAAGTGGAAATGGTCTTGGCCGGGCTAGTCATGATCTGTCCCGCCGATTTTAGGGGGGGAAGCTCTTCTTCCAGCAGTTGGAACAGTTTCTCTTTAAGCTGAATCAGGGTTAAGTCGCGAATCGTGGCCGAAGCGGCGCTGGCGTGCCCACCACCACCAAAGGAATGCAGCAGTGTTCCCACATTTACCGTCGGCACCTGGGAGCGGGCTACCAGGTGTACCCGTCCCTCCAGCCGCACCAGCACAAAAAGTACCTCCGCATTCTCTACATCCCGCAGTTTATGCGCCAAAACCGCTATGTCTCCCACGTACTTTTCGCTGGAAGCGGTGGCAATTGTTACCTGAACCCCGTGAATTACAAAATTCTGGGCGCTCTGAAATAACTCATTTAATAAAGCCACCTGTTCCCCGGAAAGCTCCCGCTTGATGAAATGAGGAATGAGGCTTAAATCAGCGCCCTCTTGCAGCAGGTAGGCCACTGCTTCCAGATCGGCCTTGCTGGTGGATTTGAAGGTTAGAAATCCGCTGTCTTCATAGATTCCCAGGGCAAAGAGGGTAGCCTCCTGAGGGGTTATGGGGATTTTGCGTTTTCGCAGCAACTCTACCATAATACTGGTGGTTGCCCCCACGCTGCGAATCATTTCCAACTCGGGTTTAATCTTGCCGGGCTGCGGCGGGTGGTGGTCATAGACATGCACGATTAGGTGGGGATTGTCCAAAATAGGGGACAGACTGCCGAAACGCCCCCCCGGATTGGCATCCACCAGAATCAGGCGCTGCACCTGGGAGGGCTTAATCTGCCTGGGTTTGAAATACTTGATTTCCGGATGCAGGCTTAGATAATGGCGCAGGTTTTCCGCCATGGAACCGGGGAAGACCAGTTTGGCTTGCGGATAAAGCTTGCCCGCAGCTACCATGGAAGCCAGGGAATCAAAATCAGAGTTTAGATGGCTGGTGATTATGTCCATTGCTCAACCCCGATACGGGGACAGAAAGGGGATAGGCAGCAATCGCTGCAATGCGGCTTTCTCGCCTGGCAGACCTTGCGCCCATGTTCAACCAGTCTATGGCTAAAAAGCACCCACTCTTGCTCAAGAATAAGCAATTGCAGCTCAAACTCAATCTTAGCCGGGTCGGCATTGGCTGTCAAGCCCAGGCGTCGGCTTAAGCGGCGCACGTGGGTATCCACTACCAGCCCGGGAATGCTGAAGACGTTGCCCAAGATGACGTTGGCTGTCTTGCGCCCCACCCCGGGCAGGGCGGTCAATTCTTCCATTTTGGCAGGTACTTGTCCCTGATGCTTAGCCAGAAGCTGCCGGCAACAGGCGATGATATTTTTAGCCTTATTCCGGTAAAAGCCAGTGGGTTTAATGTCACTTTCCAGTTCGCTTAAGCAAGCCTGGGCATAATCTGCGGCAGCGGGGTATTTTTTAAACAAGTCGGCGGTTACCTGGTTAACCCTCACATCCGTGCATTGGGCTGCGAGAATGGTAGCTACCAGCAGTTCAAGGGAATTGCTGAAGTTGAGGGTACATTTAGCCTTTGGGTATGCTTTTTGCAACTCATGCACAACGGTCAGGGCCTTTTCTTTTTGCTGGTTTTCTGCTGCCATGAAGATATTTCCTTTTTGGCTTGGGGGGAACTCCAGAACTTGACAAATACAGATTATAGTATATTCTTATATTTAGTTGTAAAAATGCAAGAAAAAAGTGATTTTTACTTTGCTCAGATCGGGAGTCCAGTCAGGAAATTAAAGGTTTGCTGGTGGGCTCTTTGTTTATGATACACAACCATCATAGGAGGGGGGAAAGATGTTGAAGAAAAGGTTGTTTCCAGCAGCAGTTGCCTTAAGTATGACCTGTTTGTTCTTGTGGATGGCTTTCTTGTTTGTCTCTTGTGATCAAATGCAGACCCACACTGAAAGCCCCGGTAAAAGCCAGGCCGCAGAGGAGGTCAAGCCCACGGGAACTATTAAACTGGGCTACCTGATTTGCAACAGCCGGGAGGAAACGGTGGAACGTTTTGCCCCGGTGGCCGCCTATATCGGGCACAAACTGGGACTCAAGGTGCAAATGTTTCCCATGCACACCTATGAGGTGCAGGAGGATATCACCAAGAACAATATTAAGTTTTTCAAAACAAATTCCATCGTCTATATGCAGTTGAA
>QIFF01000050.1 GCA_003230635.1 bacterium
TGGACAAGGCACCGGGGGAGACCTTTGACCACTGCTGGAGGGGGCGCAGAATGCCGGCCGATTCACCTGGGAAATCCACTCCCGTGGGAGCGCCGAAACCAAAGTCCCGTAAGTAACGGTGAAGGCGCTTTTTACCCAGGGCCAGGCCAATCTTGATGGCCCCTACATTGCTGGAGCGCTCCAGTACTTGAGTAAAACTTAGCATCCCATATTTGCCGCTGTCCTTTATAGTTAACCCCCCGAGCTTAATCTTTCCCTCTTCACACCAAACTTGGCTGGCGGGGCTGAAAAGGCCCTCTTCCAAAGCGGCTGCTGCGGTAAAGACCTTAATGGTAGAGCCGGGCTCATAGGCATCGGTGATGGCCCGGTTGCGCCGGACATCAATTGGATAACGGCTAAAGCTATTGGGGTTGAAGACAGGATAATTAGCCATTGCCAGGATTTCACCGTTGTGGGGATCCATGACAATGACGCTTCCGGCCTTGGCCCCCAGCCCCCGGCAGGCGGCGCTCAACTCCTGCTGGGCAATGTACTGAACGGCTTCGTCAATGGTTAAGACCAGGTCATACCTGTTCTCCCCCCACAACGTTTTTTCAAAACGATACTCCAGGCCCTCCAGGCCGGCCCCATCCATACCCACTATGCCCAAAACATGGGAAGCCAGCATCTTTTTGGGATAGAAGCGCTTTTTTTCGGGCACGAAACCCAACCCGTCTATTTTCAATTCCTGCAAAGATTTCCTTTGCCTGGGGGTAAGTTTGCGCTTTAACCAGACAAAAGACTGACTGCCGGCGGCTAGCTTTTTCAGCCGGGTTGGCTCCATTTCCAGCACCCCGGCTACCAGTCCCAGGCTCTCATAATCCTTAAAGCGAGGGGGCACAAGATAGGCCGAAGCCACCGGCAGGCTGACCGCCAATTCCCGCCCGTTGCGGTCATAAATCGCCCCCCGCAGACTGGCTTTCAACCCGGCCTGACGCTGGCTGGCAGCTTTGGCCGCCAGTGACTCATGCTCAACAATTTGCAGTTGATACAGGCGGGCAAAGGCAACGCCGGCCAAAACTAAAAATCCCAGGCGCAGGAAAAATAACCTCCGCCGTAAAGACTTGGATAAACACCTCGCCACTGGGCACCACCTTACCTGGTTTCAACAGTAACACCCTGCTCCCTGCGCGCCGGTCTTAACCCCAGCTTCCTGCCCTCACGGGCCAGGCGGCCGGGACTTTCTAAACTTGCCTTCTCCAGCAGCAGACGCCGGTTGACTTGTTGCAGGCCTTGCTGCAAAGTCTGGGCCTGAGCCAATTCGTACTTAATCCTGCTCAAAAGCATGCGCTCAACTGCAAAAAACAACAGGCCCAAACTCAAAACAATGATTAACAAACCAGTAAACAGCCAACCATTGCTTTGCTCCTTGACAGCACGTTTTTTAATGGCTTCAATATTGGAAATAACGCGCATATTCAGCCCCCCCATCCGGTAGGTTGGGTTGAGGAACGAAACCCAACAATCTTTTCCGCCAGGCGCAGCTTGGCGCTGCGGGCGCGTGGATTGGCTGTTTTTTGAGCTTCCGTGGGAACGATTGGCCTGGAAGTGATAATTCTTAACTTGGGCTGGGTGTTACAGACGCACTGGGGAATGCGGGGAGGACAAGTACAGGCGGCACTCATTTGTCTGAAAAATGCCTTGACCATGCGATCCTCCAAAGAATGGAAGCTGATGACGGCTAACCGTCCCCCGGGGCTTAGAACCTCCACCGCAGCAGGCAGGAGGGACTCCAGCGCTGGTAACTCCTCAGTAACGGCAATTCTGAGAGCCTGAAAGGTTCTGGTAGCAAAATGAATTTTTGATCTATAGCGATAAACAGCCGGAACCGCCTCCTGAATAATGCTTACTAACTGTTGCGTCCCTTTTAGGGGGGATTGATCCCTTTTTTTGACTATGGCGGCGGCAATGCGCCGCGCATAGCGCTCCTCCCCGTATCTCCTGAAAATTTCCCCCAATTCCCGGGCGGAAAGTTCATTGAGCAAATCCGCTGCGCTTACTTTCCCCACCTGGCTCATGCGCATGTCCAGCGGCGCATCGGACTGAAAACTAAACCCCCTGGTTTTATCCTCCAACTGAAAGCTGGAAAAACCCAGATCAGCCAGAACACCCCTGACCTGCTTCTTTCCCTGGGCCGCTAAAATAGCCCCCAAATCCCTGAAATTACCCTCTACCAGGGTCAAGCGCCGCCCAAAGTCTGCTAAACGCTTGCCGGCACGCTCCAGCGCTTGCTGGTCTTGATCAATCCCTATTACCTCGTTTGCCGGATTGGCGGCCAGAATCGCCCGGCTGTGCCCGCCGTCTCCCAGGGTGCAGTCAACATATACCCCCGCCTGCGCCCGGCAATCAAGCCCCTCAATAACTGCTTCCAGTAAAACAGGGATATGAACGTCCGGCATAAGCGCCTACTCATTCTGCTCTTCCCAGTATTCTTCCCAGCGCTGGGGGTGCCAGATTTCAAAGCAGTGCAGGTTGCCCGCAATGACCACTTCCTCTCCCTTGACCAGTCCCGCCTTGGCCTGTAGTTCGGCTGACAAGAGAACCCTCCCCTGGGCGTCCACCTCCACTTCCTCGGCATTACTGGCAAACTGGCGCACCTTTTTTCGTCCCTCAGGGGTGGTCGTATCCACGGTGCTTAATCGCTCCAGTTTAATTTTTTCCCACTCGGCTAAGGGGTAGATACTGAGGGCATTATCAAGGACTGTAATAACTAGCTCCTGGCACTTATACTTATCCTCCAGGATTTTGCGATATTTGGAAGGAATACTAACCCTGCCTTTGTTATCCAGGCGGTGGGTAAAATTGCCGTAAAAATCCATTATTTTTACTCCCGGAGCAATCCAAAACACTTGACAAATAATTAACTAAAGGGTAGTATTCCTGATAGCTGATGGGATTTTGTCCCACTCTACTCCCTACTATAGGATTTTATACATATAGCCCCCACTTGTCAAGGGAAAATTTGCTTTTAAAATCAAATTCTTAGGCTGCACTATATATAGAAGGTAAAGTTGGATTCTCCACAACATGTAGGGGTAAAAGAGGCTATGCAGCAAAAATTAACCATCATCGGGGGGGGACTGGCCGGCTCGGAAGCGGCCTGGCAGGCCAGCCGGCTCGGGGTTGAGGTTACTCTCTATGAGATGCGCCCGCAAAAAACCACCCCCGCCCACCGGAGCGCTTACCTGGGAGAGCTGGTTTGCAGCAACTCGCTGGGGTCTGACCGGCTGCAAAACGCCGGCGGGCTGTTAAAGGAAGAGCTGCGGCAGTTGAACTCGCTGATTATGCAGGCGGCCGACGACAACCGCCTGCCTGCCGGCTCGGCCCTGGCTGTAGATAGGACCGGTTTTGCCGCCCGGATCACCGCCGCCCTGGAGGCGCAGCCCGGGGTAACCATCTGCCGCCGGGAGGTAACCCAGATTCCCCTGGATACCCCTGCCATTATTGCCAGCGGCCCCCTGACTTCAGACGCCCTGGCAAGCGAACTTGCCCCCTTAATCGGCAGCGAGAGCCTTTTTTTCTACGATGCGATTGCACCGATTGTAGCCACCGATTCCCTTGATTACAGTAAGGTATTTCGCGCTTCGCGCTATAACCGGGGTGGGGATGATTACCTGAATTGCCCTTTCAGCGAGGAAGAATATCACCGCTTCTGGCAAGAGTTGGTAAGCGCCGCCCAACACCCGGGGCGGGATTTTGAGAAAGGGCGTTTTTTTGAGGGCTGCCTGCCGATTGAAGAATTGGCGCGGCGGGGAGAGAAAACACCACTATTCGGGCCCATGAAACCGGTGGGCCTGATTGATCCCGCAACCGGACACCGACCCTTTGCCGTGGTGCAGCTGCGCCAGGAAAACCGGGATGCCAGCATGTACAACCTGGTGGGGTTTCAAACCTCACTCAAGCGGGGGGAGCAAAAGCGCATTTTCCGCATGATTCCCGGGCTGGAAAAGGCGGAATTCCTGCGCTACGGCAGCCTGCACCGCAACACCTTTATCAACGCCCCGCTGCTCTTGACCCCTACCCTCCAGCACCGCCAACACCCCAAGCTCTTTTTCGCCGGGCAGTTGACCGGGGTGGAGGGGTATCTGGAGTCCACCGCTATGGGGCTTTTGGCCGGTATTTACGCCGCCCGCCTGATTCAGGGGCAAGATTTGCCCGCCCTGCCCCCTACCACTGCCCACGGGGCCTTAGTGCATTACATAACCACGGCTAATCCCAAACATTTTCAGCCCATGAATATGAACTACGGGTTGCTGCCGCCCCTGCCCCAGCGGGTTAGAAGTAAACAAGAGCGATCCCAAATGCAGAGCGAGCGGGCCTTGAAAGCACTAGCGAACTGGGGCAGGCACCTAAAGGAGTAGGGCGTTTACGCCCGTGTCCTTTCACGGGGCTAAAGCCCCTACTCCAAAAATAAGCGTTTATAAGAAGGCCCTCAATGCTTGAATACCTTAACCAATATATGCAGCATCTGGTCAGGCTTAACACCTCCCCTCACACCCGGCGCGCCTACCGGCGTGACCTGGAGCAGTTCCTGGCCTTTGTCAAGGATAACGAGCTGGCCGAGAGCTTGCAGCAAGTGGACGTAATGGCCCTGCGCATGTACCTGGCCAGCCTGCACCAGCAGGACTTAAACAAAAGCTCCATCGCCCGCAAGCTGGCCAGTGTGCGCTCATTTTTTAAATATCTCTGCCGCCAGGGAGTTTTGAGTGAAAACGTAGCCCGCTATATGAACAGCCCCAAGCAGGAAAAGAAGCTCCCCGACTGCTTGTCTGTAGAGGAGGTCTTCACCCTTTTGGATTCCGCCTATCCGGCCAATAAATATGGGGTGCGGGATAAGGCCATGCTGGAGTTGCTTTACGCCGCCGGGCTGCGGGCGGCCGAGTTGGTGGGGCTTAATCAAAGGGATGTTGACTTGGACCAGGGCCTGGTGAGAATCATGGGCAAGGGGGGTAAGGAAAGGATTGTGCCCTTCGGCAATAAGGCCAGGCAGGCTTTCCAGGCTTACCTGGAAAGCCGGCCGGAGTTCAGGCCTAAAACTCCTCTTTCTTTTGGAGAGAGTTCCCCCTCACCCCGGCCCTCTCCCCCCTTGAAGGGGATCATCCCCAGGGTAGAGGGAGACACCCCGGCCCTGTTTTTAAACCGTTGGGGGAGTCGCCTGAGCACCCGCAGCCTGGCCAGGACTCTAAACAAATATATTTCCCTCACCGCCCTCAGCAAGCAGATCAGCCCCCATACCCTGCGCCACACCTTCGCCACCCACCTGCTGGATTGCGGGGCCAGCATCCGCGATATTCAAGAACTCCTCGGGCACGCCAGCCTCTCCACCACCCAGCGCTATACCCATCTGAGCATGAAACACCTGATGGCGGTTTATGATAGAACTCACCCCCGGGCTTGACAGCGCTGTTTATATTGACAACTACCCCACAACTGTGTAATAAACATTAAGCAAAAACTGCTCAAAAGGGAAAGACTATGTTAAACAGACGAATTGCGGTTTTGTCTCTGGCACTGATGCTTACCCTCCCGGCTTGCAGTAAAACAGACTTAAGGCAAGCGGCCGCGGGAGGCCGGGCCTCTAAGCGGCAAACCCGGCTGGAAGCCGAGGCTGATGTGGATGCTAGAGATATTAGGGGGCGGACGGCCTTGATGAAGGCCGCCTGGAAGGGTAATATTGACCAGGTGAGTGCCCTGGCGGCTATAGGCGCTGAGGTAAACGCCAGAGATTATAATAACGGCACCGCCCTGATGGAAGCGGTAAAGGCAGACCACACGGAAATTGTGCAAGTCTTGCTGGAAATTGGCGCCGATCCCAATCTAAAAGACAAAAAGGGACGGACGGCCTTGATGTGGGCGGCAGGGGAGGGTTACACTGCTACTGTGCGGGCACTGCTGGAAGTGGGTGCTGATGCGAAGGCCAAAGATGACAAGGGTAACACGGCCTTAGTCTGGACAGCCCAGAAAGACCACCCGGAGAGCATGCAAGCATTACTGGCAGCAGGTGCGGGGCTAGAGGCTAAAGACAACAAAGGCAACACCGCCCTGATGCTCGCCGCCCGGGAGGGACATGGCAATATGGTGTTGGCACTCCTGAGGGCGGACGCTGATGCAAAAGCAAAGAATAATAAGGGTGAAACCGCTTTGATGCTGGCGGCAGTCCAAGAGCACAGCCAAATCATACAAACCCTGCTGGGGGCCGGGGCCGAGTTGAACTCCAAAAACAAATATGGCTATACAACCTTGATGGCGGCGGCGGAAAGCTGCCGAACCAAAGCCGTCCAAGTGTTGTTGGAAGCCGGTGCGGATTTAAATGTGAAGGGCAATGATGGCAAAACAGCCTTGATGGCAGCGGCAATAAGGTGTAAGAGCAATGTGTCACAAGCCTTGCTGACGGCGGGCGCCGAACCCAATCTGAAAGACAAAAAGGGGTGGACAGCCTTGAGATGGGCAAAAGAAAGGGATCACAAGGAACTGGTTAACTTGCTTGAGAAGGCCGGGGCCAAAGAATAGCCTGGAGACAAAAGGGTGCCACATAAACAAATTGTATCCTTGCTGCTTGCACTAATGCTCATTCTGCCGGCCTGCGCTGGACGGCAGTTAAGACAAGCGGCGGGGGGAGGCGACCTCGCTACGGTGCAGGCATTGCTGCACGAAAACCTTGATACAATCAACGAGCAAGACAATAACGGGCAGACAGCATTAATGATAGCCGCTGCACAAGGCCACCCCCAGATCGTCCAAAGATTACTGGACTTTGGTGCTGATGTGAATGCCAAAGATAATAATGGACAGACAGCCTTTATACTTGCAAAAAAACAAGGTTATACTAATATTATGCTGCTGTTGTTTGATGCTGGGGCGGTAATAACCAGGGAACATTTCGATGACCAGACAGCTTTACTTTTTGCGGCCTGCTATGGCAACAATAACCTTATACGAAAGTTGTTGAGCAAAGGGATTAATCTGAATGCAAAAGATGGAAATGGGATGACTGCCCTGATGGCTGCCATCTGGCAAGGCCACATCGACACGGTGCAAACTTTACTGGAAGCAAACGCTAATCTGAATGATAAAGACAACCATAGCCGGACTGCTTTGATGTGGGCGGCAGTATATAATCGGGGCAAAATCATGCAAGTTTTACTGAACAAAGGTGCGGATGTAAACGCAACAACCAATGCCGGTATAACAACCCTGATGCTTGCGGCAGCGGGGGGGAGTATGGAAATTGTACAAACATTGTTGAACAAAGGCGTGGATGTAAACGCCAAAGCTCTTATGGGTGAAATAGCTTTGATGCTGGAAAGGGAAAAAACCTTGCGCGGCATAACGGTTTTTGGGGATACAGACCCACTTAGGGGAACAAAGGACTTTAGACAGACAAGACGAAAAACTCCTAATAGGGGAGTAAGCTTTATGGATAGGGATATAACTGCTTTTAGCAACTCGACACCCTTTGGCGTAATAAACATTAATACAGCAAGGTCTTTTCAGGGCATAACAGCCTTAATGCTGGCGAAAGAAAAGGGGCATCACCAAATAGTAGAATTGCTTGAGAAAGCCGGAGCCAGGGAATAATTGACAATAACCCAGCAATAAGCTAATATTTAGGGCACCTTAAAGGATATACGATGAGCAGAATTACAAATAAATTCGCCCAATTAAGCGCCAGTGGACAAAAGGCACTTATTCCCTTTGTCAGCGCCGGCGATCCCGATCTGGCGACGACCCATAAGTTGGTGCTGGAGATGGAACGCCGGGGGGCGGATATTGTAGAACTGGGGGTGCCCTTTTCCGACCCGATTGCCGACGGGCCTACCATTCAGAAGGCTTCCCAGCGGGCACTCCAGGCCGGGGTAACCTTAAAAAAGATTTTAGACTTAGTAAAACAAATCCGCCGGCAGTCGCAAATCCCTTTGATGTTGATGACCTATTACAACCCGATCTTCAAGTACGGTGAAGGTCAGTTTGTTGAGGATGCCATCCAGGCAGGAGTGGACGGGCTAATCGTTCCCGACTTGCCCCCGGAAGAGGCCGGGGAGTTGCTCCGGGCAGCCGAAGGCACGCCGTTAGACGTCATATTCCTTCTTGCTCCCACCAGCACTCCGGAACGGATTTCCATGGTCAGCAAGGTTTCCCGTGGATTTATTTATTATGTTTCCCTTACCGGCATCACCGGGGCTGAAGGGGCAGTTGTTGAACAAATCAAGAATAAATTATCCCAAATAAAGCGGGTAAGCGATAAACCGGTAGCGGTGGGTTTCGGCATTTCCACCCCGCAGCAGGCCGCCAGGATTGCCCCTCTAGCCTCCGGGGTAATTGTGGGCAGTGCAATTATACGGGTTATGGAGAAACACCTGCAGGAGCCTGCGCTTATGGTGCAAGAAGTGGGAAAATTTGTGCATCAATTGAAACAGGCCATTCGGTAGCCGCAGGCTACCACAAAAAGGGAGAGAAATGCTCCGCTCCGCTTGCTTAATCTTAATCCTGTTTTTCCTGGCCGCCTGTAGTCAGCATAAGGTCATCTTGACTGACCAGGAGTATCTCAAACTCGGCCAGGAGTATTTGGCTGACGAGGATTACGAGGAGGCCCGCCAGGCCTTTGAGGATTTGGAAGCCAATCACCCCGACAGCCCTCGCGTGGTTCAGGCTCGTATGGGCCAGGCTGAGGCCTATTTTGAAGAAAAGCGTTATGGGGAAGCGGCGCTGGAATATAAGCGCTTCCTGCGCTTTCATCCCCGCAACGCCTTGGCCGACAAAGCTCAATATCAATTGGGGTTATCCTACTTTAACCAGCGCTTTAGCATTGACCGCGACACCACCCACACCCGCCAGGCGCTGGGGGCGTTCACCGCCCTGATGGGGCAATATCCCCGCAGCCCTCTGCTTTCTAAAGCCCAGGAAAAACGAACGATTTGCTTTGAGGAGTTGGCCGAGCACGAATTCTATGTGGGGCATTTTTATTTTAAACAGGAAGATTATGAAGCGGCCAGCGGGCGTTTGCGCCGCTTATGCCTGGATTATCCCCAAACCAAGGCTGCGGCCAAGGGTCTGTTTTACCTGGCTGAAACCCACTGGCAATTGGGCAAGCGGGCCGAAGCCCGGCAGTTATTCAAACTATTTCTGAGCAAGTACCCCGAGCATGAGCACACTCCCCAGGCCCGGCAGCGAATAGAGTAGCAGAATGGTTAAAATGACCTCTCCCCTTTATTGCTTTAGTATGGGTCTGTTCCTTTTGCTGACGAGCTGTAGCAGCCCCTCTCCCCAACAGCAGGTTGAGCAAGTCCTGAACAAGCGCCAACAGGCGCTGGCCGACAAGGACCTGGCGGCATATATGGCGCTGATCTCGCCCCGGTATTCCGAGCGGGGCAAAACTTATCAGGATATTCAAAAAAAGGCTGAGCAGAATTTTGCCGCCTTTAGCAAAATTGAGCTAACCAGCAGTAAGCGGGGGATTTACCTTGAAAATCAACAGGCGGTGGTAGTCCAGGAATATGTCCTCTCCTACTGGCTGCCCTCTGGCCGACAGAGCGTAAAAGGTAAAGAACGTCTGGTGTTACAACAAGAAGGGGATGGTTGGAAGATAATTAAGGGGCTGTAAAGCAATATAAAATGAGATACAGTCAAGGGAATGGACCCCCCTTTCAAGGAGGCTGAGATGGGCGAAAATCTATTGTTTGATATCGTTAACCTGTGTTTGGCAATAGACAAGACAGCTTATCGAATTTATAAGACACTATCGACAATTGAGCAACGCAAGGAACTAATAACCTTTTGGACGGAACTGGCCTCGAGGGAAAAAGTACCTGCTGACTACTGGAAGAAACTTCTCTATTTTGCGGAAAAGGGGATGATGCCCCAGGTTTTTGATGACCCATTCAAAGTCAAAAAAGAGCTTGAAAAAATAAAGGTTGAAGCCAGCGGCTTACTAAAAACAGTTAAAAAACCACCCGGTTTCACAAACAGTTTCCTTTTAGCCTACAATTTGGAATTTTATCTATTGCATCCGGCGTTTGTCTTGCTGTCCCATTTTATGAAAACATTACCGGAGAGCGAAACACCTGAGAATGATTACGAACATCATATTAATGAGTTTATTAATACCGTGAGTAAATACAAAACAGTAACCCCGGAATTAGATCTGGTGGGCAAAATTATCAAAAGACTGTGGTATGACAACAAGCTCTTAACCAGTCTGAGTACCACTGACGATTTGACTAAACTCCTCAACAGAAGAGGGCTTTTCAATGCGGTCAATGTGCTGGCCAATTTGGCCAAAAGAAACGGTTATGATATTGGCATTATGATGCTGGATGTGGATCGTTTCAAGGCCATCAATGACACCTATGGTCACCAGAAAGGGGACCAGGTGCTGCAACAGGTTGCCGGCATTCTCAAAAATAATATCAGGAGTTCCGATGTGATCGGCAGGTATGGGGGTGACGAATTTTTGGTTTTTCTTTCCCCGGTTGACTGGAGGGCACTGCCGAAAATCGCTGAAAAAATATGTAACCGGGTGGAAACAGACACTAAGAAAGACCTGCCGACAACGGTCAGCATTGGGGTTTCAAGAGGTCTGGTTGCAGTAGATGTAAAAGCAGAGTTAGATGTTTTAATAAGAAAGGCCGATGAAGCCCTCTACAAAGCAAAAAGTAGCGGCAGGAACAGAACTATTGTCTGCGATTCGTGAGGGCACCCTAGAGTTGAACTGACGGCCTTAACTGGCTCAATGGTTCTCGGCTACCAGGCGCAGGCCCTCCAGGGTCAGCCAGGGGTTGATTTCCTGGATACTCTTGGTTTCAGGGCCGATAAGCTGGGCCAGACCGCCGGTGGCAATTACCCGCGTTTTCTCGCCAAATTCTGCTTGAATCCGCTCCACAATTCCATCCACCAGGGCAACGTAGCCATAAAACAGGCCGGATTGAATACTGCCCACCGTGGTTTTGCCGATTACCTGGCTTGGTTTGACAATCTCCACCTGCGGCAGCTTGGCGGTGTATTGATGAAGCACCTTGGCGGAGAGCTTGATTCCCGGAGCAATGC
>QIFF01000260.1 GCA_003230635.1 bacterium
ACATCTGGGACAGCCTGGCCCCAAAGGGGAGCATGCTGCCCAGTCAAAATATCTATGGCTCAAGGGTACAATATGTTGTCCTTCAAAGCGGGCCGCAAAAGCTGGGGCAGTGGGTCAATGAGCGGCGCAATGTTTATCAAGATCATAAAAGGCTTTTCGGCAAGGATCCCCCGGAGTTGCAGGGAATTATCTTGATGATTGATGCTGATAACACCCACTCCAGCGCGGAGTGCTATTTTGATGATTTGGTCTTTCAAGAACGTTAAAGGCAAGCTGGCCTTGTTCCTCTGCCTGCTCTTGCTGGGTTGTGCCCGCAAGGGGCCAGCCAAATACGGTCCGATTATTCAGTTTACCCGCGAGCATCTTGATTTGGGGCCGGTCAAGCAAGGGGAAACACCCCAGGGGCAGTTCAGCTTGCAGAATATCGGGGACGAAACCTTGATCATCGAGGAAATCAAGCCCTCCTGCGGCTGTACCGCAACTATGATGGAGAGCAAGGAAATCCTCCCCGGCAAAGAGGGCAAAATACAGGTCGTGGTGGATACTACCGGCAAGGAGCTGGATATAGAAAAGACTATTACCGTTACCTCCAATGACTCGCTTCGTCCCGAAATCGTGCTGAGCGTTTCTTTAGTGGTGGAGCCTGGGATACATGCGGATTTTGACATGGGCGCCTCCTTATTTTCGCCCCGCTGCGCCTCCTGTCATGCAGACAGCGGCAAGGATTTGCAGGGCAAAGCGCTTTATGAGGCCATTTGCTACCAGTGTCATGGCAAAAAGGGAGAGGGAAAAGCCGCCCCCGCCCTAAACACAATCCAACATATAAAAAAAAGCGACGATTACCTCTACAACTGGATTGCCGAGGGACAACAGGGCAGCGCTATGGCCGCTTATAGCCGGGAAAAGGGCGGCCCCTTAAGCCGGGAACAAATTAACTCGCTGGTCAAATTCCTGCGCCAGTTGCCTTCGCCAAAGAAGGAAAAGTAAATGGGCACTTACAAGAGTGCGGTTGCTACAGCCTGGGTGGTGGTGATGGAAACCTCGCTGCAGGAAGAGGCTTACCTGGTGCAGGGTTTTCTGGAAAATAACGGCATTCCCTGTGTAATTGAAGACCTCAAATTTCACGAGATGCCGGTAAATTTCGGCCCCATGAGCAAGCTGCGCCTGCTGGTGCCAAAGGAAAGGCTGCAAGAGGGGAAAGACCTGATTGCGGAGAGGGATAACAGTGCTGAGGGGCAAGTGCTGAGGGCTGAGGACTGAGTAAAACACTCAGCCCTCATAGCTCATCGCTCAGTCCTGTTTTTGTGCCCGTACCCAGACAATTTCATAGGTTGCCCAGATCCCCTCGGGGTGGGGGTAACTTTGGCAATAAAGCTGTTCCATCTGCCGGAGAATTCCACGCGAGGCCAGGCCCTGGGGACGCTCCCGCGAGGCGTTGGTGGCTCCGATTCCGCGCAGGGTGCGCAAAAGGTGGTTGGGGGAGGGATAAACCTTGCGCCGTAATTGGCTGCTTACCGAGACCTGGGCAAAACCAGCTTGCTGAAGCAGCTCCTCCCACTGGCGGGGGGAAGGGAATTCCTGAAGATAATTCGGCCAATTCCCCTTGAGGGCCAGATGAGCCTGCCCGAAGGAATCTCTTAATTCCTGGAGGCTGGCCGGCCCCAGGGTGGCGAGACATAGTTGCCCGTTCGTCTTAAGCACCCGATAGGCTTCGGCAATGGCCTGCTTAAGCTGGTTGAGCCACTGGTATGTAAGGCTGGAAATCACCAGTTCAAAGCAAGCACTGCGATAGGGAAGATTTTCAGCATCAGCCGCATTCAGGTGAAGGCCGGGCAATCCCTTTTGTCCGACCACGGCCAGCATGCCAAGAGCCAGATCGCAGCCGAATATTTGGGTGAAAGGCATCCGGCGCCGCAACTGCCGGGCCAGATAGCCGGTACCCACTCCCACTTCCAGCACTTGGGTGGGAGGAGAGGGCAGCGGTTGAGCAAGCAAGCGGGCGACTAATTCTTGGGCGATTTCCTTCTGAAGTTGGGCGTTATTTTCATAACCCTGGGCGCAACGGGAAAATGCCCTTTGAACCCGTTTTTTTTCTATGCTGTTCGTAATAGTAATCATATTTGCCGGGAGAAATTAAATGTCAGCCAAAAAGAAGATTACCAGAAAACAATTGCTAAAGCAACCGGATGAGTTTATCACCCTCTCAACTAAGATAGGTGACTTCATCCGTGAGCAAGGGCGACTGGTTGCGCTTGGTCTGGGGGGAGTTGTGGGGGTACTGCTGCTAGGGGGACTTTTTTATTTTTATCAGGGACATAATCGGGAGCAGGCCAATCTCCTGGAGGCTGCCGCCTACAACGCCTATCACGGGCAGGTTATTGGCGCAGCGGAAGCCCCGCTAAGCTCTGCCCGCGCATCGGTTTTTACCAGCAATGAAGAGCGCTATAGAACCGCCCAGGCCAAGTATCAGGAGTTGCTGAGCCAATACCCGGATACCCCCAATGCCCGGCGGGCGCAGCTTTATCTTGGGAACTGCGCCTATTACCTGGGGGAATACCAACAGGCGCAAAGGGCTTATCAGGAATTCTTGCAAGAGACCCCCCAGGATAATATCTGGTATCAGCAAGTCCTGCACAGCTTGGCTTACGCCCAGGAAGAGGCCGGGGAATACCTGAAAGCAGCCCAGACCTACCGGCGGGTAATTGACTTGGCTCCCGGACAAAGCAAGCCCATCATTTACTTAGATCTGGCTCGCACCTACGAACAAGCCAAATCCTGGCAGCAGGCGGAGCAAGCCTATGAAAGCATGCTGAATTTCGCCAGTACCCCCGGGCAGAAAAAGATGCTTGAGGACAGACTGCGCCAACTGCGGGTGAGGGTGAAGGGCACCCGCTTTCAGGAATAATTTCCCGAACAGGAAATGATTACCGAAACCCCAGCGAACCGCCTGCTGACCCCAGCCGGGTACTCCCAACCGATAAGATTCCACGCTTGGCCTAATATCTAATCTTTACAACCAGTTAATCCCTCCTGTGTTCAACCCGTTCCTTTTTCCCAACCCTTTGAGCTAAAAACAGTTTCCAGTTGTATTGGTATGTAGATTGCATGTATTCAAAGATAAGGGTTTCTTTGTCTGGAAACTCAAGGAGGCGAAGTCTGCCCATGGAAAGCGGAGAAAAGGGATTCACTCTAATTGAGCTAATAATTTCCCTGGTGATTGTGGGGATTCTGGCTGCCGTAGCTTATCCGAGCTACACCCGCTTCCTAACCGATGCCAAGGCTACGGAGGCCCAGGGGGTGATTGGGGCAATGGTAGCAGCCATGAAGGTTGCCCGCCAGGGCACAGCTGACAACAGTTTTGCCCAAATTGTTCTTGATCCCGTAGCAGTCACCTGGGTGGATATAACGACGGATGTAACTGGGGATGTAGATGGAATTTACCTCATCGGCACGGTTCAGGTAGATACCGGCGAGGGTGATTCCTTTCGCTATAGAATTAATGATACCCGGACAGTAACCACTTTTGCAATAATGGCTGAAGGAAGAAATAATGACGATGATGGTTTGGTCGGTAATGATGACTGGTTGGTTTACAGCTATGATGCTACGGCTGATCCCCGGGCAACCTGGACGGCGGGAGGCGGCCTGACTGCTCCCTGAGGAACAAACAGATGACAGGCAAGAACAAAAAAAATGCAGCCGCAACCTTTAGGTTGCGTGCCTTTTCGCAGGCTAAAGCCTGCGGCTACCTGAACAGCGAAAAGGGCATGGGCCTGATTGAGGTGCTGATTGCCGGGGTAATTTTTGTATTTGTCCTGATTTCCTTTGGCTATATGTTTGCTGTTGGACAGGGCTTGAGCGGGGGCGGGGGAGATAGAAGGTTTGCCTTGGCCTACTCTCAAGAGAGTATGGAAGAGCTTGAGGCGCTGGGATTTAATGCGGTAGAGGATGATCTTACCAATGACGCACTCGGCTATGGGTGGACTTACGATGGGGGCAGCTTGGAGTGGAGCGGAACCGATGCGGGAGTACCTGCTTCTCATCAGCGGCAAATCACGGTGGCCTATGTAGATGATAGCGATTACGACACCATAGTAGCCAGTTCCAATTTATTACGCATTACGGTTCGTGTTTTCCCCAGCGGCACCCTGTCGGTGGGTTTTGCTGATGTAATTTTGATGACGGTGGTAGGCAAACCATGAATAGGTATCTGAACAACGAACAAGGGGTGGGCCTGATTGAATTGCTGGTCTCTATCTTGATCATGGCCGGGGTAGTGGCGGCAATTATGGTCGCTTACAGCAGCCTGCCGGCGCAATCCAGCCAGGGCAGCGCCCTGCTGCTGCTCCAGCAGGAGAGCAGCTTGGCTCTGGAGGATATGTCCGAGGCGATTCGGGGAGCAGCGGCTGGCGCTCTCAATGTTGATGAAGCTAATGATGTGCTTACAGCCGACGGGGTAATTTATCAGGTCAATAACGAGCTTTTAGTTAAAGACGCAGAAACCCTTTTAGGCGATTACACCTTTGAGGGTTTTGGCATGCGGGTGGAGAGTTTAACTTTTACTGATAATTATGGCACTGTGAACACAATTACAATAGATTTAGTTGTGCGGGTAACAAGTTTAGCCACGGGAAATGACCTGAACAGGTTGCAGTTTACCACTCAGGTCTATCCCCGCAACAGAACTTAACACAAGCAAGGCCTTAAGAAAAAGGAGGTAGTTAAAATGTGTAAATTTATTCAAAGGCTCAGAGGGCATCTGGGCAATAACAAGGGAATCGCCCTGGTAAGCGTGCTGGTGGTCAGCACCGTGCTGGCCCTGGTGGGCAGTTCCTATTTATCCACCAGCACCCATGAGGCCGGGCTGATAAACCAGCAGGTGAGCAACGCCCAGCTTCTCTACGCCGCTGATGCGGGGGTGGCCATGGGCAAGCGGACAGTGAGCGAGGCAATTGCTCCATGCGCGACAGCCAGCCTGGAGGATGGACAGGTTTATACCTACGGCAATCAGCTCACTCTTCCCGGCCAGAGTGAATCCGTTCAGTTTGTGGTGCAGGTTTCTCCATCCGGCAGTGGGTATAACCTGACCTCAACCGCTGAGTTCAAGGGTGTCCAAAAGCAGCTTTCGGCTACTTTAAGTAAAAGTGACACCAGCTTTCCTTTGTATAATTATGGGATTTATGCCAAAGAGGTGATTTATGGTGACGAGGATGCGGGGGATAGCGGACGGGTGGTCAAGATATATCGGCGCTTAGCGCCGCGCAGGTGGGGGTTATGGTTTCCGCGCCGGCGGGCCATGGTACGTCTCAAACAAACCTGTCTGGAGGGTGGCTGCCACAACAACTACTATACGCGCCGCGCCCGCCATTACTACGGCTCCACCGGCTACTGGAAGCCCAGGAAAATGAGATCCACCGGGTTGACGGAAACGGTGCTTACCGACAATCACGCCGATTTTAAGTGGCGTGAAGAGATTAGCGGGGTTGGTAAGTTTAACCTGGCCGCAACAGGCTGGCAACTGGTGCCCAATGTGAAGCAGCCCGACAATGCTTACCCCATCCAGAGCTTCACCCGGCATAAAATTACTACCGTTTCCGGTGCCATGCTGGCTGACGGGGCCAGTGTAGGAGACCGCTACCGCATAGAGTTCGTGCTGCCTGACAGTGACCCGGAGGTGAAATTCTACACCTATGACTCCAGCAATCAGAACACCCCCATAACCTCGGTGGATAAGGCGGCGGTAGTTAAAGAGGGTGATTTAGGCTTGCCGATTCTAAGCGGCAACGGCTTTAGCGGGGATGCTTTTATCAGCGAACCGGTGGTGCCCACTTCTAATGTTGCTACAACTGCAACTTGTAGCGGTGCTGTTGATGATGACCAGGACTGCGCCGATGGTGGGGAACTGGGTGTAAATTACATCTGTCAGATCAAAAAGGCCATGCGCAAGCACAGAGGGGCAAGAACCATCCTGAGAGTACTCCAGGGTGCCGCAAGAAGGGTCTATAAATTCAGGGGAAATACATTATCTGCTACCAAAAACACCCTGATCGGCAAATGGAACAGGGTAAAGCTTGAGGGCAACAGCACCCTCGTATTCCCTAGTGATGATGGCAGCGTTCGTGGACTGACCCTGGCCCCCAATGCCGAGTTGGAGATCAGCGGGAACCCTGCGGTCATCAAGATTAATGGGCATTTGCATCTTGGCTTCAACTCCAAGCTGATCATCAATGGGGATGCTTATATTGTTATTGCGGGGCACCTGCGGATAGACCGGAGAGCGATTCTACAAGTCAATAAAACTACGGGCACCAACGGCAACCTGACCATCGTTTCCACCCAGTCCAATGTTAAATATGACAGTTATGGTCAACCCGAAGGCTGTGTGCATGTTCCTCCTGATCCATCCAAGGCTGGACAAGACTGGGTGGACAGCGACCCGGCCATTTTCCTGGCCGGCAGCAAGTGGGCGAGTAAGGGCGGCAGCCTGGTAACGGACGGCGACCTGGTAGTCTATAACCCGGAGGGTGATATGGTAATCAAGCGCCGCGGGCAGTTAAGTGTCGGCGGAAACGCTACCTTTAACCTGAATAACTTCATTGTCAAGCGTAAGGGATTAGGCAACCGGCACCGTAACCACTCCCTTCCCCTTGGTATGCAAAGGGTGGATGCTGCAATAGCGGGTTCAACTGCCACCTTGATGACCAAGTGTGACAAGCACATTCCCCATACCCATTTTAAGCCCACCGATGGCGATGACGATGATGAGGACAGGGATGTGGATGATGAGGGGAATACCGGCAAGCTGGCTAAGAGGGCACAGTATTGCAAGGGGCACCACTTCGCGGCCGCGGTTACCAAGAACCGCTCCTGCAAGGGTAATGCGGTCTGCCATGCCGGCGGCGGGGTCGGGCGTTGGGCCAAACTCTGGAAGCCGCGCCATCCCGCTGCTTTCCTCAATTACCTGGGGGTAAGCGATTACTTTGAAGTGGATATCGCCGGGGAAACCATCCTGGCTACCCACGGCGGCACCTATCTCTACCACGGGAATCTCAGGTTCGGGGATGCAACTGCTGCACCGCCCGCCACCCTGGCTTCCTACGGGAATATCCATATCCGCCGCTCCAATGTGCTCTTCAACGGTAATGCGGATATTGACGCCGGAGACGGCAGCCTGGGAACAAACAATGAGCCGGAAGACAGCTTCATCATGTTCACCGGGAAATATGCAGCGGTCAAATTCGCCGGCAAGGCCATGATTGAGCACAATGGGGCCTACATGGACCTCAGCCGCTCCAAGCTGGCCGTAGGTGATGAGAAGGTGGAGATTTACGGCAACCGGGTAATCAACCTCGGCGGCCACCGCGGCCTGCTCAATGTCATCAAACTCAGCAAAATCAGCAATTGGGCGAGCTGGAGGGATTTCAAATTTGACTACACCAAGTATCTGGCTGACCAGATGCGCCTCAAGGACACCTCCAAGCTGCTGATTTACAATACCGGCAGCACTGAGGACGGGGCGCGCACCTTGACCAGGCGTACCTTCTTCGGGCAGATTTATTCGCCCTGTGCCGAGGTGGAGATTGCCGATTTACCCCAGGCGCTGGAGGACAGGATTCCCTCCTATTTCTGGGGGGCAATCGCTACCAACCAGACGGTAACCCTGCACAAGCAGCTTAAATTCTACTATGACCTGGCGCTTGAGGATACAACGGTGGTTACTGTCTCGGAAATAAAAACCTCTCAGTGGGAGGTTGTTCCTCCCCCATCTCAGTGAGGTTTTGGAAAGGGCTATGGAGGAAGTTATTAGGAAAGGGTATCTAGCCACTACTCATTTAACCTAAAAGGGGAGATTGAATTATGAAAAGAATCAGCCTAAAGCTATTAATGGTTTTACTGGCAGGCTTTCTGCTGCTGCTTCCCGCTGCCGGCGGCTGGGCGGCTGATAATGAAGTACCGGTAGAAGAAGTGGCAGATACAGACCCGATAGAAGCGGGCCTGACCCCTGCGCTGAGTGCTGAGGAAGCAAGCGCGGACTACTCCGGTGAGGCGGAAGAGGCCTGGGAAGAAGGGGAATCTGCCCAATAGGGCAGCCACTCCAGGAGTAGGGGCTTTAGCCCCGTAAAAACGAAGTTTCGCCGCAGGCAAAAGACACGGGCGTAAACGCCCTACTCCTCAGACCAAAGGGCCATCATGAACGCCATCTTAAAAAATCAACATGGTGCGGCCCTGGTGGCCGTGCTGGTAGTCAGCACCGTACTGGCTCTGGTCGGCACCTCATATCTATCTACCAGCACCCATGACGCAGGGCTGGTAACTGAGCAGATTCAGGCGGCGCAGGCCCTTTACGCCGCCGAGACCGGGATTGAATATGCCCGCCGGCGGCTGAAATCCGGGGATGAATGGACAAGTCCCGGCAGTTGGACCACCACCATAAATACCCCCCAGGTAAACGGAACTGGCGGAACCGCCACTGTAACTTTTACCTACGACGATGTCAATGAAATTGGCACCATTACCTCCAGCAGCAACTTCCAAGGGAATCAAAAGCAAATCGTAGTAAGCGTAAGCCCCATCAAAGAAACCCCCTTCCAGCAGGCTACCTGCAATTGCACCTCGCTTACGGTAAGAAGTAGTGCTATGGTGGATAGCTATGACAGCTCAGAGATTTATAGTGCCGCAACGGCCAGTGCCTCTGGGGATGTAGGCAGTAATGGAAATATAGTACTGGAAGGAAACGCTCAAATTCAGGGGAATCTCACTGCCAGCGGCAATCTGACTGTTGCTGCCGGCGCTGGTGTTTCGGGGAGTGCCACCCTCGGGGGTAGCGCCTCCGGTGGAGGCGTTGCCGGGGGGGTTACGCAAGGTGTCAGCCCAGCCCCCAGCCCTTGCGACTGCAACGCAATTGATGTGGATACCCTGGTATCCAACGCAGCACTCAACAATAACAACACCGATACAAATCCAGCTATTACCGGCACCGACTTTTACATAGGAAGTACCGATACTGCTGCCCTCACTGCCGGTACCTATTACTTTACCAGTTTTCAAATTATGAGTCATGCTACACTAAATATCAGCGGCCAGGTAATCATTTTCCTTGCTGGCAACGGTCCCTTTGAATGGGCTGGCCATTCAGTATCCAATACCTCTGACAATGTCAACAACTTGAAGATTTATTCCAATTCCACCGCTGACATTATCCTGGGCGAAAACAGCAGTTTTGCAGGCACCATCTACGCCCCTAGGGCCGATATTACTCTGTGGGATGCCGCTGAAAGCTATGGGGCCCTCTTTGGCAAAAACACCATCATAGGCGGTAATGCTGCACTGCATTACGACACTCACATACCTGAAGTGGGGGAACCGCTAGGGATTGGCACCGAAGTAACGGTGCAGACCAACTCCTGGAGCCAGATTTGATTTTGAGTGTAGGGACAGACGGACAGACCTCTGTGTCTGCCCGATGAGGGTGGTCAGGGACGACCGCCCCTACAGAAATCTTTCTTCCAAAAAATCAACAATCCCCTCTGCATCATCTCTGCTAAAGCAAGGCACAGCAAGCCCAAGTCTATCTTCACCAATCAAGGCCAGCAATTCCCCAGCAGGGGATAAAATTTTAGCTCCCGGCGGCACGATTTCCAGCTTGGGGGCGGGCTGCCCACGATAGCCCTCTGTAAGAATAATATCCACCTCGGGCAGCATATTACGCAGCGCCTCCAGGCCCCACTCCTGCTGCACTCTTTTAAACATCGCCCACTGGCTGGGAGAAGAAACAATCACCGCCTCCGCCCCGGCCTGACTGTGCCGCCAGCTATCTTTGCCCTCCTTATCCAACTCAACATCGCAGGCGCTGTGTTTAATCACCGCCACCCGCCGCCCGCGGCGCTTCAACTCAAGAATAGTTTTCTCCAGCAGGGTCGTCTTGCCGCTGCCCGCCGGGCCTACGATGGAAACTATGGGAGTCATTTAGTTCTCCAGGAGTTGAACCGTTACTTTTTGCCCGGTGGTCAGGTAATCCTCTTCAGGGGGAACAATTATCAAACTGTTGGCCTGGGATAAGGCAGAAAGAATCCCTGAACCCTGGGTCTTGAGGGGGGTTACATAATGGGTTCCCTCATGGTTGCGCAGGCGGGCGCGCACAAAGCGCTTGCGGCCCGGTTTGCCGCACAAATCCTCTTCCAGAACAGCCTCAAGCTGGAGTGGCGAATACTCCGTGCCCAGCAGGCGGGCGATGGCCGGGCGAATAAAATGCTCAAAGCAAAGCAGGGAAGCCACCGGATAGCCGGGCAGGCCGAACACCAAACTTTTATCATGGGTGCCGAAGAGGGTGGGCATCCCCGGCTTAATCGCCACCTTCCAGAATTTAATCTTCTTAACCCCCAGTTCCTTCAGCACTTCCTGCACCAGGTCATATTTACCGACCGAAACCCCGCCGGAAGTAACCAGAATAGGATATTCCAGCCCACGGGCCAAAAGCTCCCGCAAACCCTCCCTGCTGTCAGGGGCAATTCCCAAAAGCAGCGGTTCCGCTCCGGCCCGCTGCGCCTGGGCTGCCAGCGCACAGTGATTGCTGCTGTATATTTTGCCGGGTTGATGAGGCTGACCTGGCTCCAGCAACTCGTTGCCGGTGGCCAAAATCGCCAGCTTAGGGCGGCGGTTTACTCTAACCCTGCTCTGCCCCAGGGAAGCCAATAGACCAATCTGAACCGGCCCCAGCCGGGCGCCTTGCGGCAAGACAGTCTGCCCCTGGCTGATATCTTCGCCCTGTGCCCGGATATTCGCCCCCCGTGGGAGCCGGCGCAGGATGCTTACCCTATCTTTCTGCGGCCGGGTGTATTCTATGGGAACCACCACCTCTGTGCCTTCAGGCAGCGGCGCCCCGGTCATAATCTGCACCGCTTCGCCGTCCCAGAGCTTGACATCAGGAGTTTGTCCTGCGGCCACCTCCCCCACCAGGCGCAGGGTGACGGGAAACTCTTCGGACACCTGGGCAATATCCTCGGCCAGAACCGCAAAGCCATCCATGGCCGAGCACTGCTCGGGGGGAACATCAAAGGCGGCCCGAACATCCCCGGCCAGAACTCTTCCCTGGGCGGCCAGTAGATTTACTTCCTCACTTTCCATAGTGGGGAAAACCTCCGCCATCACCAACGACTGTGCTTCTTCCAGACTAATCAACTGATTTCCTCCTGTGTAAGGAGTAGGGCCTTCAGGCCCGTGGCTTTTGCTGCACTTTCACGAGGCTAAAGCCTCTACCCCTAGTAACCAAATTATAGGCCACCCCTATCAGATGTCAAGCCTTCTTGACATTAAAGCGCATTTATACTAAATTGACAGGATTAACGGGGTTATTTAATGCTGAGGTAAGATGAGAAAACACATAATTAGTGTAATAATTGCAGCTATTTTCTTGTTTATGCTAAGTGTCCCAGTAGAGGGAGCGGATGAGGCTTTTCAAGAAAGGGTATGGCAGGCAATAGAGAGCTTCAAATCCAGGGGGCCTGTTAATAGAGAAGAATTTGTCGATATTGATACTAAAAAAGTTCGCTTTCCACATAGAAAGCACCAAATTTTAATCAAGGAATTAAATAAATCCTGTGAGGTTTGTCACCATAGAAGGGAAAAAGGGCAAACCCCCAGAGCATGTAGAAGATGTCATTCTAGACGAAAGGTAGTTTCTCAAGGCAAATATGCTCCCGCAGGAAAGAGACTAAACCAAAAAGATATATTTCATCTTTTATGTGGTGATTGCCATAAGAAGATGTTGCAAAGTGGTTATAAGAAAAACCATGATCCACCAGCAAAGATTCCCTCTAAATGCCATCATTGTCATGTAAGAAAGGATAAATGAGGGGTGCTTTGAAAAATTAGAATTTTCGTTCAAGATCAAGGCATGCGAAAAATTTAACCGCAGGCATATGTTTGATATTCCGAGGCACTAGTGTCCAATTATAAGTCAAATAATAACAACTGCTTACAGGGCACATCCTTTGGGGCTGTGTAATTGTGCTCAGTAAGTACTTGTAA